>CBDUAB010000205.1:0-6286 GCA_965365045.1 uncultured Planctomycetales bacterium | reverse complement strand
GCTCTTCCGATCTACCAGTTCGCTACCACTACTAAATAGCTTGTTTGCCCGCAGTCCTTGGTTCACGTCAAGAATGCTGCTGTCTGATCCCGAAAAATTATCTCGGGCCGTAAACAACGTGTCCGTTCCAGCAAAGAACTGCGTATCAAAGCGAAATCGCTCAAAACTAACATCCAGAGCCGACAGGTAGAGTTCTTCTAATTGCCTTTGATAGTCCGTGGAATGAAGACGCGCGAGAAACATAGCGCTGTCCGCATCAAGTATTACCGCCCCGTCTTCGTCAATCGGCAACGAGTCGACCCAATTCGGATTCTCGACCTGATTTGTGTCGCCGTTGGCATGCCAGCAGGGATAGCCCTTTTTGCAGTCAATACAATGCATCAGAGCATGTGCCGTCGGGTCATCGGGCGGCAGCGGCGGATAATCTGGATCGAACGGATCATACATCCGTGACAGCGGATCCACGTCGATTGTGTAATCCTCGAGCGGCCACCTCGGATTACACGTTTTTTGACGGATCAGGCTATAGGCATCGGCATCGGCTTGCTCGCGGTAAAAGGCCCGATTACAGCCCGCTAACAGAACGGCGCACACGAGAACGCAGTAGATCGACATCCGGCCATCGGCACTCGAGTCGGCTTCGGCGGCGGTTCGATCCAGCATTGTGTCGGAAATCAAGTTGGTCCGCGTTTTTGTGAAGAATCGTTCAATCGTAAAGAATTCGGAACTGAACTCATGCGGACTTGAGCAATTTTGCCGGATTTGCGGCCTAGGTAGTTTTGGTAGCGTGGGCTAAACAAACAATATTCCGCAAGCACGATGTATCGCCGCGAAACTAAAACTTGACCGCTAGCTGACGTCGGCTTATCATCAAGGTTGGCAAGGGGTTACGCCTATCGAGGCGGTGTGCCGATGGCCAATTCTGGATTCTTTTCGATGTTTGCAGTCTCGGCACGGAATGCTTGGTCGCAACCGCCTGCGTAACGAGTGCGTACATGATCTGGGCATTCTTTGGAGTCGTCGCGCTAGTTGCCGGTGTCCTCTGCTACCTGGGCGCGAGGACCTGGCAGCCTTGGCATCTGGTCGTGCTGTTTTTTGTGATGATGGCCATGTCAGGCCTGCTTGTATTGGCAGCGATGACGCTCAACACGCACAAATATTGGCGTGAGGAATACCGACGGCTGGAGCAACAGGTCACCACCGCACAAGAAGCCGTTGATCGTTTGAGGCTTGGTAATTCGTTATTGCCTGCGGATGAAGCCATGGCGAGCCTGCCTGCGGTGACCGGCGAGTTGGGACGTACGGTCGTTGACCGCGGGCGTGTGTGGCGTAACGTGTCTCCAACCGATGTTCAGGGCAATCGCATTACGCTAAGCATGGTAGGCTGGGGTGATCGCCGATGTGCACGGGTCGGATTGGCACCTGAAGAGGGAATAGAACCGGAACCGGATCCGGCGGCAGAAGGTGAAGAAGGAGCGGCCGCGGGGCCCGGCGCTCTGCCGCATCACATCGATCCATTAATGGTCGTTTACGTCTTTCAAGAGACACCGATAACGGAGTTCGATGAGACCCTCAAAGCCGTTCTGTTTGGCGACAGCGATCTTGCCGAGCGCGATACCGAGGGCGTTTGTAAATTGCCGACGTCATTCTTGGGCGATTTTCGAGTGGTCGAGTCGAATGACGCGACAATTGTAATCGAGTCATTGGCGCCACTCGACGAATTCCAGCTACAAGCGGTCCAAAACATACAAGGAACGACCTGGGCCCTCTATGAGCTGATGCCACTGGACAAGCACGAGATATTTGTTGGCTTCGATGCGAACGCTTTGGGCCTGGTCATTCCCGAGGATATGACGGGGTTGTCGCCGGACGGTTATCAAGATTTGATCCAGAGTTATTTGCGCGATCAGCAGCCGGCCGGCGCTGGAGACCCGCCGGATCGCACGTGGACCAAAGTCCGCTTTGTGCAGGACCACGCGATTGATGTGGATTTAGACAACGCGGATACCGGCGCCGAGACCTCATTCGATCCCAGTGGCCGGGCTCAGTTGCCCCATTTGCGGCACGGCGGGCCGATCGAATTCAAACGTGGTGATGAAATTTACCTGGATACGGAAACGGCCAATCGACTCGTGCGAGAGGGGCGATGTGAGCTTACGGACGAGCCGCCGATGTATATGCGGCTACTCCGCGATTACGTGTTGTATTTTCACCAGACGCAATTCGAGTTGGACCGGCTGGAGGAACAAATCGCAACAATAGAAACCGACAGCATTGGCGTTGTTGCTGCAGCACAGAAAGCACAGGCTCAAATTACGTACCGGACGGCGGAAAAGGAAAAGTTGACGAATGACTTGGGAAACTTCAAACGCGAATTGACGGCCGTGAACGAATTGCGTAGCTCTTTGCAGACGCAGCAGGATCAGCAACGGCAGGAAATCCGTCGGCTGTTTCACGCCAATCGCGACATGGAGCGCCAACTCACGGTGCAGCTTGGTGGACCGTCCAGTGAGCGCGCCGTATCACTGCCGCGTTAATCGACGTGCTTGCCTCCCACATTCGTGCATGAATGATTGGACCGATGTCGAGGACGGACATGAATCCAATTGTATGCGGCGCGGGGAGTGTCCAATCGGCCACGGCTTAGGCAAATCGTTTAAGTCGGATTTCAAACGTACATTTAGGGTTCGCACTGAGGCGCACCGTGGCCGGTGTCGGATGACGGGTGATCTTTGCGATACGAATGGACTACGATATCCTTGTCATCAGCGCATCAAAAAGGTGTCCGGTCGTAGGATAGGATTGTATCCTGTCTGTACAGGTTGAAATCCTGTCCTACGACGATTATTGATGCACTAGTCCTAACCAATCGGAACCGAGTGATGGGTTTGTACGATCGAGAATATTATCGTGAAGAGAGTGAGTCTGGTCGTGGCATCCAGGGTCCACGGACCGTCGTGGGTACGATCATTCTCATTAACGTGATCGTGTTTGCAATTGACACGTTTTGGACCAAGGGACCCGCTTCGAATATCCACCCACTGCAGGAATGGCTTTCGCTGCCGGCGGACCTTTTCACGCGACCTTGGGAAGCATGGAAGCTCATCTCTTATGGATTTCTACATGCGCCGATGGACGATCCTAGTGGACGCGGTATCTGGCACATCCTGATGAACATGTATGGATTGTGGCTGTTTGGGAGGGATGTCGAGAACGTATACGGTGCCAAAGAGTTTCTCCGCATATATTTGGGGCTGGTTGTGGTTTCTGGTTTGGCTTGGGTCGTGATGCAAGGCGGCGCGAAAGCACAATTGCTGGGAGCGTCGGGTGCGGTTTCGGGGACAATGGTACTGTTCGTCCTTCACTTTCCGCACCGCAAGTTCTTGATGATACCGATTCCATTCCAAGTTCCTGCTTGGGGTTTGTGTATCTTCATCATTGGAATGGATATTGTAGGTGCCGTAGGTTATCGAGACGCGAGCGTGGCCTACGTCGCTCACCTCGCCGGCGCGTCGGCCGCCTTCTTGTATTTTCGTGCGGGAATTCGGCTCACTCAGTTTTCGCCGAGTTTCAAGTTTCGATCGCCCTTCAGAAGTCGGCCGAAACTAAAAGTTCATAATCCAAAATCCCGGCAAGCGAAGCTCGACCGTCAAGCCGATGAAATCCTGCAAAAGGTGCATGAACACGGCGCTGATAGCATCACGGCCGCCGAACGAAAGATTCTCGACGAATACAGCCGGCGTATGCGGCAAAAGTACGACTGACAGGAATTGATTGGATTGGCTGTCCAACCAACTCACTCTGTCAGAAACTTGTGCACCGTCGTCTGTGAGTACGTTTCACCAGGCTTCAGGATTGTTGTGGGAAAATCCGGCTGGTTCGGGGAATCTGGATAGTGTTGGGTTTCTAGACAGAAAGCTTGATGCTGCTGGAAGCCACCGGCGCTCTCCGAACCATCCAAAAAGTTGCCAGAATAGAGCTGGATGCCTGGCTGCGTTGTGTAAATCTCCATCACGCGGCCCGAACTGGGATCCTTAACTCGGGCCGCCAAAGCCAACGAGCCGTCCTGCGATCGTAGTGCGTAGCAATGATCGTATCCAACGGGTTCCAATCCCGTTTCCATGATCCGTTCACCAATCTTGTGAGCGGTGCGGAAGTCGAGCGGCGAATCGGCAACGTCGACCAGTTCGCCGGTAGGTATGAGCCCGCTGTCCACAGCGAGGTATTTATCGGCATGGATGGTCAGCTCGTGTTCCTTAATCGTTCCCGAGCCGGCGCCCGCCAGATTCCAGTAGTTGTGGTTCGTCAAGTTGATAGGCGTCGCTTTGTCGGTCGTTGCCGTGTACTCAATCCTTAGTTCGTTGCTGTTTGTCAGCGTGTAGACGACTGTTGTGGACAGATTGCCCGGATAGCCTTCTTCACCATCCGCGCTGGTGTAGGTGAATTTGACGCCAACACCTTCGTCACCGGCAAGCTCTTCGGCCTTCCACAGCGCCTTATCAAATCCTTTTTCTCCGCCATGTAAGTGATTGGGTGCATTGTTTGTTGCCAACGTATATTCTTGCCCATCCAAAGTGAACTTTCCGTTGGCGATGCGATTGCAGTAGCGACCAACCGTGGCGCCAAAATATGGATGACGTGGCAAGTAGCCGTCCAGGCTGTCGAAGCCTTGATTCACATTCGCCAGATTTCCGTCGCGGTCGGGAACTTCGAGCGATACGACGATCGCGCCGTAATCGATCATTTTGAGGACCATTCCATTGGCGTTTGTGCAGGTGTACATGGTGACGGCTTGGCCGTCCGCGGTTTGGCCAAAATCCGAAGTTTCAATGCGCATGGCAATCTGTTTTCCAGGGTCAACAGTCGTGCTCGAATCAGGCGTCGCCGTGCGCGAGTTACAGCCGGCCAGTGATACCGTACACAGAAACAGAAGATTCATTCTGGCGTGTATTCGCAACATGTTCCGTCTGGCGGACATGGCTCTCCCCTTCTTATGGTGGCGAAGACTACAGCAGGCTTTCTAACAGGAGTCGAAATTTGCGCATCTCTGAATTGTGGTCGGTACCTTCGATGGGCGTCATGTTGACCGCCATCGCACGATTGTAGCCCACACGCCGCAATTGATTGACGAGCCTGCTGTATTCAAGTTCACCCTGTCCCACACGGACTTGCAACTCGTCTTTAGTCGAGTCACGTAGTTCGACGTGGTACACGTATTTGAGGATTTGATCGTAGCCGCGGCCGGCGTGCGGTCCACAAATGTAGTGACTCGGATCCAGCGTCGTACCCAGTCCTTTGACATTATCGCAAAGCACAAGCACGGTATCGGGATCCTGAGAAAGCCGCCCGATTCTTGTCAAGATGCTGACTTTGGCACCTTCGACGGTGGCGATGGCCACGAGACGGCGGAGATGCTCGACCTCCTCGTTGAACGGAGTGCCTAATTCGGCGGAACGTACCGTTAGCGATGCGACTTTGGTTGCTTTGGCCAAGCGGCAACAGGCTTCGAATTCGCGATACAACTCCTCACCTGTCGAGTTGAATTGCAGCGAGTAGCCGGCGACGTTCAAACGGTGCGTGTCACGACAGGCACCGATCGCACGTTCGACGTTTTCGGCGACAAAAGATGGCTTGAGCTGTTCACGGTCTTCGCGAATCGATATCACGACGGCAGCGAACTCGAGGTCTCTCAATCGCCCGATTGAATCTACTAAAGATAACTCGGGGAAACACTCCGTCGAAGCCGCAATAAACACGCATACACCTCATCATCCATTGGAGCAACCAACCTGACTCAGCCAAGCTGTCGTGAAGAATTCACACTGCCAATTAAGAAATCGTTTACAGCTTACCGGGACTTGACAGATTGTGGCAACACCAGAGTCGCGGCGATCACGGAGATTCGTGGCGGAGAGCTGCGTAGAGAGGTCGCTTCGTCGATGCCGAAGCCCGCCGCGTCGACCCGAATTGTCCCAACGTCGTGCTACACTACAATATATTGCGTTGGACCGATTTTTCCCGCCGCGGAGCAGCCGGCAGCTTCTTTTCGAAATGAGGATTTACTGATGGAGAACAAACCGAGTTCTTCCCCACCACCGTCTTCCGAGCAACCGTCTTCCGAGCAACCGGCTGCGGAGGCGATTCATGCCGGTGACACCGGTTATCACGCACAAACGCCTCCCAATGTAACTTGGGCGGTTCCGCCGAAAATCGTCGTACAACCGTCGCGAGGACGGTTTGGCCGAGCGTTTTCTTGGTTGGGTTGGCTCGGTTTGCTGATCTGCAT
>CBDUAB010000204.1:0-6287 GCA_965365045.1 uncultured Planctomycetales bacterium | reverse complement strand
ATCTGTAGTTGTTTCTCTCGCCCCGCTTCCCAATCCCATTTGTTGATGCCGGAGCGGGTGACCAACTCCCGCAACAAATCACCATCCCACCAGATGGCAAAGCCGGTCGAGCGAGGTTTGGGGCCGATCTCTTTACCGTTTGAGTCACGAACGCCGCCTGGCCCACCCCACGCTTCGTAACCACGATGCCGTGGGTCAATGTCCGCTGCCAAGCCACCACCAACGTCAATTCCAGGGCTATGGCTCCAAAGAATCTCGCCCGTGCGTGCGTCGCGCATCGCAGTACCCGGGGTCATGAAGCGCACGGTTGCGTCTTCGTTTTCTTGAACGGTGAATACTTCCAATCCAGGACGGTCGGGGTACATGTCGCTGATGTGCATGGAATCGCCATGCCGCAGCCCCGTCGAATAGAGTCCTTGACCGTTGTCGTCGACCACCATCGCTTGGTAGACGATCTCATCTTTGCCGTCGTGGTCCACGTCGGCCACCGACAAGGAATGGCCGCCCATGCCGGAAAAGGGCGAGGCGTCTTCGTAAGGTGGTTGGCTAATGCCTGAATCGAAGACCCAGCGGCTCGTCAGTGCTCCGTCACGCCAATCCCAGGCAGCCACGACCGTGCGACCATACACTCCGCGGCACATCACAACGCTTGGCCGTTGACCATCCAAATAAGCAACGCAAGCCAGGAACCGATCGCAGCGGTTTCCATAGTTGTCGTTGCCACCATTGCCGCCAATGCCGCCCCAGCCATCGGTTGGGTATCGGTTCGGTATGAAGTCGACGGTTTTCAATGCTGCGCCTGTTTGGCCGTCGAAGATCGTAAAATACTCTGGTCCCTCGAGGATGCGGCCATGTGTCCGCGCCCCTTCTTTTTTGATACGCCAGTCTTGTTCCTTATCTCCGATGACATGGCCAATGCCGTCCGTGGTTCCATCCGCGGTCTTGCACGCGATCTCGGCACGGCCATCACCGTCGAGGTCATATACCATGAACTGCGTGTAATGCTCGCCGTCGCGTATGTTGATGCCCAGATCGATGCGCCACATGTGCCCGCCGTCCAGTTCGTAAGCATCAAGGATGGGAGTTCCGGTGATGCCGGGATGCGAATTGTCGCGGGGCCGCGATGTCTGGTGCAAGACGATCTCGTATTCCCCGTCACCGTCCAGATCGCCGATCGACGCGTCACCGGCACGGTAATCCGCGATGGGTTGGATCGGAATGTCGATGTAATTATGGTCCCAAGCCAGCGCCGGTTTTGAGGGACCCAATTCTTGACCGCGCAGCACTGGCTGGACGAAGTATTTGAGCACTTGTCGAGTGTCTGCCGTGCCATCAACGTAGTTCGTGGTACTAGAGATCGGCGTTTCGTTGACTTTGACCGGCGTACTACCGTCGCCTATGCGGTAGAGATTAAAGGCGATCGCCTCAGGGTCAGTCCCGAACAATCGCCAGCTGACGTAGACGCGACTAGCGGATGTTTTGACTGCGACAACCTCTCGGCCTAAGTTCTCCATGTCTCGTTGCGCAATGACGAACGGTGTAAGGAATAGCGTCAGGCCAAGACCCAGCGAGATTCTGATTGTGCTATTGATCACGAGGAGTTGCTAACAAATGCGAAGATCACGAGTTCGGTTTTTCTGCCTTCCGTAGCATCAAATCCGCCTCTTCTTTCTCGTCAAGTCGATTCAGTACGCAGGCGAGTGTAACGTAAGAACGCGCAAGTGTCTTTTCGGTAATTCGGCGGTCAAACCGGCTTTTCTTGATTTCGGGACATTGTGAAAGTCCCTCCAGCCCAGCGATGATCGTCTTGAGGTGTTCTTTTGCTTGACTATTGGTTGCCCAAGACCCAACAAACTGTCCTGGTCGCTCAGTCAAGGCTCCTAACGTCTTCGTGCACCGAACGTCTACACAACCGTATACTGGTCCGGATCGGTCCGCTGCGTGGAATCCAAATTTCGGCTTGTCTGCAATCCTTTTGCTGACGAAAGAGTTTTCAGGGCTTCGGCCGATTCCTTACCGGCTTGACGGGGGAATACTACTTCCGCACTGTAAAGCCAGTGCCGTACCCCGGTCGAACCCCGCATATCCACTTTGCGATCAAGATGAAGGGCCGCGACAGGTGGACAACGCAGTGTTACATCAGGGGCCATCCCGGTAACGAGCGCGACGGCATCTGGCGCAACATCCGCGATCCCAAGCCCGCGACGCTGTGACAGTCGATTTCGCCAAGATCAAAGAGTCGCGCATCGGTGAATTGTCCGCCCGGTTCGACATCGTGCTGGGATTCACGCCCGAAGCATAGTACTGTCGGGACACTTCTCGGTAAATCAGTCGGCGTGAATTGTCGAGTTCGAAACGAAAGCAATTCGCCTTCCGTCCGGCGACCAGGAAGGAACATTGATCGTGCCTTGCCCCCCGTACAAGTAGGCAATGACTCGCGGTTGGCCGCCCGCGGTTGGCAGCAGTCGCAAGTAAACCTGTTTGTACCATGGATGATCGTCGGCTGCGATCTTCGGCCCGTAGGAAAGGATCACCATGCGTTTGCCATCAGGTGAGATATGTGGAAACCAATTATTGAATTCGTCGTCCGTGATCTGCTCTTGTTCCGAACCATCAGGCTTCATCCGCCAAACCTGCATCCGCCCAGAACGTGCTGAATTGAAATAGATGAATTCACCGTCCGGAGTGAACTCTGAGCCATCGTCGAGCGCTTCGCTGGTCGTCAGTCGTATCTCTTTCCCACTTCCATCCGCACGAATCTTGTAGATGTCGTAATTGTCGTTGCGACCACCCGTGAACGTGAGCCATTTGCCATCGGGCGACCAGCCGTGCAGGTAGGACGGACCTTGCCGGGTGATCAACTGTGGCTTACCCCCTGTGATTGGCACTGTGTAAACCATTGATGTGCCGCCTTGGTCAGCGGAGTGGTGGCTAATCGCCAGCATCTTTCCGTCGAAAGAAATGACATGGTCATTATTGTTGCGGTCGGCAAAATCCGTATCGATCTCAGTTGGTTGATGTGTTGCTAGTTCGAACCGGTAGAGCCGACCACTGCGGTTGTAAATTAGCGATTTGCCATCGGCCATCCAATTTGGAGCTTGAAAGGAGCTGGACTCGGTGTGAAGCACTCGACGGTGTCCCGCGTCAACATCCAGCACTTCGAGCCTGCTGCCGATGTAGTCTCGGTAAGGACGAAAGTCCGTGGGAGCCGGAACGGTGATGCGGACGTTAGTGAACTTCGCTTTTTCGACAACGTCGGCGTTGTGCGCACACACGAACAACCCCACATAGACTTCGTCCGGTAGTTGCACGTCGACGAGTTCGCGAGTCGTAAATATATCGCCCTGCTTTGCCACCGACATGATGAATTTTCCGTCGTGACGTTCCAACTGTAGCACATTCGGCATCGTCAGCCCTGACTCGACTTCCTCCGTATTTCCGCCTCGCGTTTGGCGGTATTGCATCGACGTCAGGCCGTCGCCGTGCAGTGCGACATCCACATAGGGCGAGTCATCGTTCAGGTCGGGACGTACCATCCAGCCAACCTTGCGGTGTGGATCGACGCCTTCGCCAAGCAGCGCAGCCCTGGCCGATAGAATGAAGTTGCCATCCATCTTCTTCCAAACAAAGTGGAATTCATCTTTGCCAAACCACATATTGCTGCCTGAGCCACTCACAACGTAGGTCTCCGCCTGAGCGTCATAGCTGACCGCGCCCTGGTGCTTCACGGGGCCGACATCGGAATGCGATTCGAATTGGCCCAAACTTTGATCTGCCGGCGATACGTTGGGCGTGCTCCACGAGTAAGCGTTCTCTTCTTTCGCATATGCCAGCTTTCCGAACTCGTCGGACAGCGGCTTTCCAAAGAAGACATGGTCGGCGAATTCTAGTAAGTCTTCATTGCTCGGGATGTGGCCCACGGGACGGAACTTGATGCTAATTTTGTCGCCGGCTCCCAGGAAATCATAGACGGTCTTCGCTGCCACGTGCGTGAGTTGCGAACCTTCGGGATTGGTCCACGAGTCGCGCGTGCCTTCCGTGGCCAACAAGGCCCGCGGAGCGACCAACGCCCGCAGCATGTGTTGATCCACCGGCAATCGCTTCACGTTATCGACGAACTGGCGAAAGTTTGGGCGAAACCAATGCGGTGCGAAGCCGGAAATATTGTGCAGTTGTTCACTCTTGCCGTAGATGAATCGATACGGAGCTGCTCCCGCGCACCCAGAGTGACTTGGCACGGTCAACGCGATGCGCTCGTCGAATGCGCCCGCGATGAGCGCCGCTTTGCCGTATCGCGAGTGACCAGTGACAATAATCTTCGTTGTGTCGAATTTATCCTTCATCGTTTCCAGCATGTCGATGACTCGATGCATTCCCCATGCCCACGCCATCAAACCACCGCAATCGATATCGCCACCAAATAACTGGTAAACTCCGACAGTGCGAGCCCGTTCCTTGTTGTCGGTAGCGACCTCATTCAGATTTAGCTCGGCAAGTGCATAACCTCGCTCCATGAAAAGCTTCGAGCGGCTGGGGCGGCGACGTGGCGGTCCTTGGTTGCTGGCAGGACGATTCGCAGGCGGTCGCCGGAATCCAAAGAAACCACCTCGTACGATTACTGGCAGAGGAACCTTGGCTTTTTTGTTTTGTGGCGTCGTGAGTCGTACATTCAGCTCGATCGCTTTGCCTTGGTGTTCCAAACGCAGTTGCATTCTTTGAATATCTGCATCGGCTTCTTGATCAACCGTGATCTCCCCCTTCGTGACCGTCATCTTCTCTGGCTTCGGCGGCAAGTGACCGTATTGATAATCTTCAAAGAGCGACTTGATTTCATCGCGTCGTTCAGCCCAGTCTTTGTCGTCGCGCACCAGCGAACCGGCGGCGAAGACGAAAGGATTAGGAAGTCCCCCGATCTCTGGCAACTCGTCCACGGGCTTTACTGCGGTTTCACGCTCAACAGCGAGCAGTTCTGATAGCAGGGCACCAAACGTTGCAAAGAGGATTGTCAGTAAGACAATTCGATAGCGAGTCATGCACGGGGTTCCTACAGTTGCGTTGAAAAATGTGAGGCCGAAACCGAAATCAATCACACGGATTTGCGCGCTGCCCTATCCGAGGAGGCGCTGAATTGTAATGCATCCATGTCGTGTGTTGGTCGGGTTCGATGGGAATTCGCCAGCGGCATTGATCGTAGCCAAAAAAAACGCGCCGTGGCTGTAGCTTCCGTGGACCGGAGCACGTTAATACAGTTACTGGGTAGGTATATCCTTAGGATGCACCAGTTCCTGAACTTTCGGCGCTGCTTCTGATGGTTGCCGGACTTGCTGTGTTCTGGCGACGACTGAGACGCAGTGAGTCACGTGTAGGATAGAATGGTGCGTTCCGACCGGCTCAACCATACGTCGCGCCATCGCGCAATTGAAACTTTGAGAGGAGACCATTATGACACGTAAACAAGCTGCGGACTTTGATCAGGAATTGCTCGATCTCTATGATGACTTTGCGCATGGGCGGATTACTCGACGTGACTTCGTGCAGAGGGCGACCAAGTTCGCAGTCGGAGGAATTACAGCAGAGTTTTTGCTGGAGAATCTGAGCCCGAATTACGCATGGGCACAGCAGGTAGCCAAGGATGACGCACGAATCAAGGCTGAGTACGTCGAATATGCGTCACCGAAGGGAGCTGGGACGATGCGAGGTTACCTTGCCCGGCCCGCTCTAGCAGACGACAAGTTGCCCGCTGTTTTGGTAATCCACGAAAATCGTGGTTTGAATCCTTACATCGAGGATGTGACTCGCCGGTTAGCGGTAGCCGGGTTTCTGGCCTTCGCCCCTGACGCCTTGACGCCACTCGGTGGTTATCCGGGCAACGATGACGAGGGGCGGACGCTTCAACGACGACGTGATCCGGAAAAGATGACCCAGGACTTCATCGCCGCCGCCCAGTTCCTCCACACACACGAACGTTCCAGCCAGAAGGTGGGCGTGGTCGGTTTCTGTTTCGGAGGTGGGATGGCGAACACACTAGCGGTCCGCATCCCCGACGTCATCGTAGCCGCTGTACCCTTCTACGGCCGTCAGCCAACCGCGGACGACGTGCCGAAGATCAGAGCCGCTCTGCTGCTCCATTACGGAGAGCTCGATAGACGGATTAACGCCGGTTGGCCCGCCTACGACGAGGCGCTAAAGGCCGCCAACGTACAGTACACAGCTCACATCTACGAAGGAGCAAACCACGGTTTCCATAATGATACAACGCCTCGCTACGATGAGTCCTCAGCGCAGCT
>CBDUAB010000203.1:0-6288 GCA_965365045.1 uncultured Planctomycetales bacterium | reverse complement strand
CCATGCGACCGCCAACGCGGCCCGCCAACATCGTGGCGGCCAACACAGGTCCCAATTCGCGAACAAGCGCCATGTTGATCACCGCACCCTGGCGCGTTTCCAATCCAAGTTGGGCGAATTGGCTAGAGCCCGAAACTGCCAATACCATGCCAATAAACGTTCCCGTCATGGCGACAACCGGCAAACTAAGCACACAGACCTGGTAAAAGCTCGGCAGCAACGTTTCACGACATGGACCGCGCGTGAACAACCAAGCTAGCGTTTGCCACGAAAAGCGCGCTAACTGTCCCAATGAGGCGACACCGTCCATTGTGACTCCGCCCCAGTCAGCAATGCGATCCGAAATCAGATCGATGGGACGAGTTCGTTTGCCGGGTATGCGGCCGGAGGAATCAGTGGACATGCTTTGATTCGGGTTCTTTCTATTGCGGTTTCTTGAGTCACTATTCATTGCGCGCAGGCACGTCCAACTGCTTTCAGCCGCCTGCCGGTTCATCATCGGTTAGTAAACTTTACCGCTTGAGCAAAGTTTAACGGTAGCGGAACCAGGGAAGAAAAACGAAGATAGCAAGTAGCCGAAGTGCTAGCTTTGCTGTACTGAACACCGACGTTGGGCCGCGCCCTTGGTGGGTGATGACGGTTCGCCTTTAGCTGGTTAGCCAATAAGAAACGGCCTGCTGCAGAACAGCAGGCCGATCGTTTTTTGAATGAATCTCCGCGTTAAGACGCTTCCTCCGCGGCATCGTCACCGCCGGCAACGGCTGCCGCGGGCTCCTCGCCAGCCGCCGGAGTCGTCGAACCTACAAACGACAGACGTTTGAGTTTGCCGTCTTCTTCGTCTTTCACGGCATCGACGTTGATCAAATCCATCCCTTGGAACTCGCCTTTCAGCAATTCCTCGGACAGCGGATCTTCGACAAAGTTTTCAATCGCACGTCGCAACGGACGAGCCCCGTAGTCGAGATTCGAGCCTTTCTTGATCAAAAACAGCTTGGCATCCTCAGTCAACTCAAGCTTCAAGCCACGTTCCTCCAGTCGCTCACGAACTTTGCCAAGTTCAAGGTCGATGACTTCCTTGAGGTCCACGCTCGTAAGGTGGCGGAAGACAATCACTTCATCGACACGATTAAGGAACTCCGGACGGAAGAATTTTTCGATGCTTTCGTTGACACGTTCCTTCATATCCGCGTACGACGACTCGCTGGAAGGCCGTTGGAAGACCATTGACGCTTCGTTTTTGATCGCGTCGGCACCGGCGTTCGTGGTCATGATCAAAATGACGTTGCGGAAATCGACATTACGGCCAAAGCTGTCCGTCAATCGGCCCTCTTCCATGACCTGCAACAACATGTTGAAGACGTCCGGATGGGCCTTTTCGATTTCGTCCAACAGCACGACGGCGTAGGGACGGCGACGAATCTTTTCGGTAAGCTGACCACCTTCTTCGTAGCCAACGTATCCAGGAGGCGCACCGATCAAGCGACTGACGTTGTGTTTTTCCATATACTCACTCATGTCGATCTGAATGAGCGCTTCATCGTCACCAAACATGAATTCAGCGAGCGCTTTCGCCAATAACGTCTTACCGACGCCCGTGGGACCGGCAAAAATAAACGAACCAGTCGGCCGCTTGGGATCTTTTAGACCGCTACGCGAGCGACGAACGGCCTTGGAGATCGCCTCGATCGCTTCTTGTTGGCTGATGACCCGTTTGTGCAGATCGTCTTCCATTTGCATCAACCGCATGCTGTCCTCTGTCGACATGCGGGTCAGCGGAATTCCCGTCATTTTCGAAACGACTTCGGCGATGACTTCCTCGTCCACGACGCCATCAGTTTGTTCGGATTTTTCACGCCAATCACGAGTGATCGAGTCTTTCTTCTTGCGCAGTTTGTCAGCCTGATCCCGCAGTGCGGCGGCCTTTTCAAAGTCCTGATTGGCGACCGCTTCTTCTTTTTCCTTGTTCAGGCGTTCAACTTCCTCGTCAATCTCCTTGAGATCCGGTGGACGGGTCATCGTCCGCAGGCGAACCCGCGCGCCGGCTTCGTCGATCACGTCGATCGCCTTATCGGGCAGGCAGCGTCCTGTGATGTAGCGACCGGACAATTCGACAGCCGCGTCAACCGCGTCGTCGGTGATCTGTACCCGATGGTGTTCCTCGTAACGATCGCGCAGACCCTTGAGGATCTCGATCGCTTCCTGCTTGGTCGCGGGATCAACCATGATTATTTGGAAGCGACGATCCAAGGCGCTGTCTTTTTCGATGTACTTGCGATACTCGTCGAGCGTCGTGGCGCCAATGCACTGAATTTCGCCACGAGCCAAAGCGGGCTTGAGTACGTTGGCCGCATCGATGGCACCTTCGGCACCACCGGCACCGACCAAGGTGTGCAGCTCGTCGATGAACAGAATCGTGTTCTTAGCGCGACGTACTTCGTTCATAACGGCTTTGATACGCTCTTCGAACTGTCCACGATATTTCGTACCAGCCACCATCATGGCGAGGTCCAGCACAACTATCCGCTTGTCGGCAAGCAGCTCCGGAATGTTTCCAGCCACCACGAGTTGGGCAAAACCTTCGACGATGGCCGTCTTGCCAACGCCCGGTTCGCCGATCAGCACGGGGTTGTTCTTGGTGCGCCGGCAGAGGATTTGTATGGCGCGTTCGATTTCGCGCTCGCGCCCGATCACGGGGTCGAGCTTTGATTGGCGCGCCAATTCGGTTAGGTCACGGCCAAAGCTATCAAGTGCTGGTGTCTTGGATTTGCCGCTCTTGGACGACGATGATTCCGACATCGACTCGCGACCACCACGTTCGCCTTCGCCACCTTCCAAACCATGACCGAGCAGATTGAGGACTTCGTCCCGAACCTCTTCCAATTTCAGCCCCAGATTCATCAATACCTGAGCCGCAACACCTTCCTGCTCGCGCAAAAGTCCAAGTAGAATATGTTCGGTACCAACGTAGTTGTGATTCAAACTACGGGCCTCTTCCATCGAATACTCGATGACTTTTTTCGCTCGTGGCGTCTGCGGAAGCTTGCCCATCGTCACCATTTCGGGACCGCTTTGCACAAGCTTCTCGACCTCGAGGCGAATCTTTCTCAGATCGACGTCAAGGTTTTTGAGTACATTTGCTGCGACGCCGCTTCCTTCCTTGACCAAGCCGAGCAAAACATGCTCAGTCCCAATGTACTCGTGGTTAAACCGCTGCGCTTCCTGGTTGGCCAGTTGCATGACCTTCCGCGCTCGGTCGGTAAATCGTTCGTACATAGTCAAACTCCCTAGTCGCGACGAACTGCTGTATGCTTCAAAGATTCTGTGAAATGATGCTACGCGGCACCACTAACGTGACCGTCAAATCCGTCCGCTCTGTTCGGCGTCGGTATCTGTTTTTGCTTCGCCATCTCTTGGCCAAGCAGAATTCGCTCTCGCGAAACCTCTAGCTGCCATTTGCCTTGCCGATCGTAAGTTGTCACAAGCGTCAGTTGACGCCGTGCGGCATCCCAGCGTCGAATACGACGGTAAAGTGTCGCCAGCATGAGCCGAACATCGGCATCAGTCTCATCGGTTCCCAGCAATTGCTGGAGCAGACGCTCAGCGGCGAACCAATTGCCACTTAAGTATTCCGCCTGAGCCTGGCGAAACAACCCCAGCCGGCCGGACACGTTACCAAAACTGTGTTTCCTACGAACCAAAGCTGGAACGGTACCGACAAGCCAATACACAGCCACACAAAACCATACCACAGTACGCGTGAACGGTCCGAACCAAAGTGGCCAAACAAAGCTTGTAATTAGGGCTGTTTCGACGACAATCGCAAAACCCACGGCGATCAGGAGACCTTCAATCCTTCCCCTCAACCACGCGTTGGGTAATCCCGGCCATAAACTAAACAGCCAATTCAGACTGATCCTAGACTCCCACACGTCCGTCTCCTACGGCCTTCCATCCATCAATCGGCTCCGAATTGTACCCCGGCAAAAATTGCCACACAAGGCAAGTGTCTACGAACAATAGACTTAAGTAGGCTTATATGGGCTTCGGCATACCGCGCTGGATTACGGCACCTGGACACGTTCGCGTCAGGATCCGGAAACGCTACCACCCTATAATTCGACGGGCACGCATGTCGCGGCCAATTTGTCTCTAACGCCCAAAAAATCCGCCTACGCCGTAAAAGACGACTGGCTCCCGGAACTCGCGCAACACTTCTACAGCACATGAACAGTACAATTCAAGGTAATATGTCGGCGGCCGACCGGCGACGACAACTGGCCGAGTCAAGACTTTATGTGCTCATGAATGGCGGGAATTCCGTCACTGAATTTCGCAACTTGGTCAAAAGACTAATCAATGCCGAAGTGGACATTATCCAACTCCGCGACAAACGATTGTCGAACCGCGATCTGCTCGAGCGACTCGATGCTCTGATGGAAATCACGCGACCGACACCGACGCTGGCCATCCTGAACGATCGCCCCGACCTTGCCGCGGAACACGCGGCAGATGGAGTCCATTTGGGGCAGGAGGACCTTAGCGCGATCGACGCAAGAGCGATTGTCGGAACTGTAATGCTGATCGGTATTTCCACGCACAATATCCAGCAAGCTCGGCGCGCAACGGCTGACGGTGCGGACTACTTGGGCGCCGGGCCAACGTTTCCATCCACAACCAAATCCTTTGATGAATTTACCGGCGTTGAATTTCTACGACGGATTGCTGGTGAGATTACTCTACCGGTGTTCGCCATTGGCGGCATCACGCTCAAGAATCTTCCACTTGTCCAGGCTGCGGGCATTCAACGCATTGCTGTGAGCGGATTCGTGATGTCAGCGAGCAAGCCAGAAAACGTAGCGGCCGAACTACGAGGGCAATTGCGGTAATGTGCGGTATCTCGTCGCGAAGTATGACGTAAAAAGTTCAAGTGTTTTCAGTTTGAGTCAACTTGCTTTCCGAGTAAAGTAAACATTTGCGTTCCTTCACCCAACACCGACGAATAAATTTGTACTTTCGAATGAGAGCCAGACTCCGCCAAGAAATACAGTCCCAACCAGGACTCCGCGCCACTTGGCAGCGCGCTGTTTTTATGGCATTCGCGGTAGCAACGCCGACATTGAAAACATCCGCGGCAGATGATGTGATCCAGTATGTTGCGCCCCAGCAGGTCTGCATAATTGACTGCAACAAAATAAACGAGAGCAGCGGCCTGGCTGCATCCCACCTTCGTCCCCACGTTTTCTGGACGCACAACGACTCGGGAGACAAACCGTGTTTGTACGCTTTTGACGAAACGGGGAAACACCTTGGCACGTGCGACGTGGAAGGTGCTAAGGCCAAAGATTGGGAAGACATGGCGTCGTTCAATTTGGATGGAAATGCCTGTTTGCTAGTCGGCGACGTTGGCGACAACCGTGGCAAACGAGAAACGTGCGAGTTGTATCTGATTGAGGAAGTGGCCCCGGACGAGGAAAAGCTCGTGGTCCGGCAGACGGTTCGCTATAGTTATGATCGGGGTCCGCAAGACTGCGAGAGCATCGGCTTTGACACGACAACGCGTCAGGTATTGTTCGTATCCAAGAACTGGACGCGAACAGCTCAAGTGTTCGTTCTCGAATGGCCGGCTGAGACGGATGAGGTTCAGACGGCGCGCTTTATTGGCGAGATCAACGTCCCGGGAGCCACGGCGATGGACATTTCACCCGATGGACGCCGTGCGGTCGTGCTCTGCTACGGAGACGCCTATGAATTCACGCGGCAACCTGGCGAAACTTGGGAGGTGGCGTTTTCCCGTAAGGAAAGAAAGATCAAAATGCCCGCCAGACGCCAAGGCGAGACGCTCTGCTTTGGTACGGATGGCCGTACGCTGTTTTTGACAAGTGAAAAGCACCCGACGCCTTTCTTTCGAGTGCCTCCGAGCTTGTAACAGAAAGTCTGTGAAGAAGCTAACAATGTGGCATGCACGCGGGAAGTGCATCCGGTTTGACTGCCTTGCGTTCCGCGTGGGGTTTCTGGCAAAATTGACCGAATTCGGTTATATTCTTTGCATAGTCTTGACAGCGTAGTTTCCCCAACGAAACAATAGATGCGTCTGAAGGGCGCTGAACGAAAACACAAGAATAGTGTCGACAACTCGTCGTCAAATTGCTCCATTCAGTTTTTTCGCCGCGAACATGAAGAAAGGACGAACAATGTCTCGAACTGGTCTCTCTGCGCTGCTGATTTCAGCCATCGCCGGTGGCGTGTTAATTGCTGCCGAAGCTACAAAAGTCAATCTCGAAAAAGTTA
>CBDUAB010000202.1:0-6295 GCA_965365045.1 uncultured Planctomycetales bacterium | reverse complement strand
TCTGGCGGACTGTTTGACCATTACCGGGAGAGATCATTATGAAAGAAAAATCAAGGTGTTTTGTGGATGTCGGTTTTCTGGGTTGCTGCCTCACGATTTTGTGGGCAGTTAATTCGCTACAGCTTAATTCGCTACAGGGGGCGGAGCCAACAGCGGCTGACGCCTCGGACGATGGCAAACTGCGCATCATCTGCTTCGGAGCACATCCAGACGATTGTGAACTACGAGCAGGCGGTGTGGCAGCAAAATGGGCCGCGCAGGGGCACCACGTTAAATTTGTTTCGGTAACAAATGGGGACGTTGGACATTGGCGAATGGCCGGTGGACCGCTCGCACAGCGACGCACCGCCGAAGTCAACCGTTGCGCGGATATCCTGGGGATTGCAACCGAGGTACTAGATATACACGACGGCGAACTGATGCCAACGCTTGAAAATCGCAGGACGATTACCCGCATCATTCGTCGCTGGAAGGCCGACCTCGTCATGTGCCATCGTCCCAACGACTATCATCCGGATCACCGCAACGTCGGGTTATTGGTGCGAGATGCCGCCTACATGGTGACAGTGCCTTACTTTTGTCCAGATACACCGTATCTCACAAGCAATCCGGTATTCGCCTATTTCGAGGATCGTTTCAAAAAACCAAATCCATTCGCGGGGGACATTGTCGTCGGGATTGACGACGTGATCGAAAAGAAAATGGCCTGCGTCGAGGCACTCGAATCGCAGTTTTATGAAGGCGGTTGCTGTAGCGGCATCTCCGCATTGCCCGCGACCGCGGTGGCACAAACCGAACGCAAACAGGAAGTTTACGATGGATTCAAGAAACGGTTTGCGGGAACCGCGGATCGATTCCGCGACCGAATGGTGCAAGAATACGGGGCCGCAAAGGCACAGAGTATTGGCTATGCCGAAGCGTTTGAGATCTGCGAATATGGCCGGCAACCGTCACCAGAAGAGATCCGCGAGTTGTTTCCGTTTTTTCCCTGATTCGAAAGCAATGGCTGACCTAATCACACGCGGAGTGAATTCAATGCATCGTGACATTGTTAAGTCTTTTGCTAACGCAGCACTTGTGCTAACCGTTTCATGTTTTGCGATGGCACCAGCCGGCGCGCAGGATGCGTGGCCCGAATTTCGCGGACCCACCGGAGCGGGCCATGCGACGGACGATAACTTGCCGGTGCGCTGGAACCAACAGGAGAACGTGCAGTGGCGAAAGAAGCTGCCTGGGAACGGTTGGTCTTCGCCCGTGATAGTGAATGATCGCATCTTCCTCACAACGGCCGTTCCCATCGAAGACACTGAGCCGGTCGTTTACTCGCTGCGGGCATTCTGTCTGGCTGCCGAAAGCGGGGAAATGCTCTGGAATCGAGAAGTATTCAGACCACTTGGAGTTACCGCGTCCAGCATTCATAGCAAGAACAGTCACGCCAGCCCAACGCCGTTGATCAATGACGAACACGTCTTTGTACACTTCGGGAATCAAGGCACGGCATGCCTTGATGTTGATGGACAGATTGTCTGGAAGACGACAGAGCTGCAATACGACCCTCGTCACGGCAACGGTGGCTCACCGATCTTGGTCGATGACAAACTCATATTTAGCTGTGATGGTAGCGATCAACAGTTCATCGTGGCGCTGGATCGAAATACTGGCAAAGTCGCTTGGAAGACCGACCGGCGGACTGATGCTGACAAGGGATTCTCATTCACGACGCCGATGCACATCGTGGTTGACAACCGATCCATGGTTATTAGTCCGGGCAGCGATTGGGTTTGTGCCCTCGATCCCGCCAACGGTCATGAGATCTGGCGTGCGAAGTATGACGGTTATAGCGTGATTCCACGACCGATCTACGGTCACGGTCTCGTTTTTATCAGCACTAGTTTCGACGCGCCAATGGTGTTCGCCATTCGTCCCAACGGACAGGGTGATGTTACCGACACACACATTGCCTGGACCTTGCGTAAGGGCGCGCCGCACACTCCCTCGATGCTGCTGGTCAAAGATGCGGTCTACATGGTATCGGACCGAGGGGTCGCCAGCTGCGTCGATGCGAAAACCGGTGAAACACACTGGCGAGAACGCCTGGGTGGCAATTATTCGGCGTCACCAATTCACGCTGGTGACAAGATTTATTTTCAAAGCGAAGAAGGTGTCGGCACCGTGGTTCGCGCCGCAAAGACCTTTGAAAAACTGGCCGAGAACGATCTAGGAGAACGCACGCTCGCTTCGTACGCGATTGCTGACGGATCGATATTCATCCGCTCGGAAAAGCATCTCTACCGAATCGGTTCCTAAACTAGTCGTCTATGTTCGGGCCAGCAGCCGCTTCCAAACAGATTGCGTTTTCGTGTCGGCAGAGGTGTTTAACATTTTGCGAAGTACGGATCGAAATTCATGCGCTACTTCACAGCCGATCGTGTAGCCGTGTTCCTCTTCGATCTGCCAGCGAATGTGCGCCGTAACCATCACCATATCCTGCGATTTTGTTTCCAGCCGCAGTAAGACACGCGAACCGGGAAGACCGCTTCGGTTAGAAGCTAGGCAGAATCCTTCTTTGGATATGTCAACGATACAAACCGGCGCTTGTTCCGCTTCCAATTCCCATTGGGCCACCGCATCGATTGACGTCGAATCTCGGTGGTTTTCGCGGCGGTCAATGATCCCGGCCGATGTAAGTCCGGCCAAAACGTTATTGGGAATAGATGGGTGAAATGAACAACCAATCGACCAATCGCCGGTCGCTTTCAATCGGGACGAGCAAACCTGGACATCGACGTAGATCGGTCCATTGAGGTCATTCGAGGTGATTTTTACGGAATGATTGTTGTTGTCACGTAAGGATCTCGATACCTTGAGCATCGCGCCTCCGGTCGAAATATCCAGGAGTTCTGCTTCAAACGCATCGACATCTCCGTCCGCGTCTTGAACTTCAACGGTCAACCCAGTGTGGTCGACGACACGGAACCGAGTCTCTCTGTCGGTAACCCCGAATTGATTGTCAGTCATTCTTTCCTTCCTTTGTGAGTCTGCCGCTTATAGAGAGATAGGTTATGGATGTTACGTGTCAAATCGGACAATAATTAAACTTCGGTTCGCTCCAATAATCGCCAAATTCGAACCTTGCAATACAGGCGATATGAGCACATGAGTTGAAAAACACAGATGATTACGGGCCCGAGCGAATCCTCCGTCAGCGTGGATGTCGCGGGCGTTGTGTCGGCTTCCAGCACCCACAAACCACGCCGGTTTTGCAAAACGATGAATTTGACATTCATTGCTTTGGCGTTTTATAATCCGTCATTGTTCCCACGATGGGCCGCAAACCAAACGAGCAAGCCACTGAACTAATTCTCACGAAGGACGCGCCACATTGAGTCAAGCGACAGTGGCGGGGCTGCGCTTGGCGTCCGGGAGGCGTCCTTTCTCTATGCGCCGCAAGACTTCCCTGGCGCCGTTCGGCATCACGTCATTGGTTGTACCACCACGTCAATCACGACGCGCGCCAGTCCCAGCTAATCGAACAACCGACGTGTTTTTAAAGCGGAGGAATTGAACTCATGAAAAACTATGCATCGGAAAGGCTTTCAATGAAGACAAACAGTCACAACATCTTGATCGCGATCTTGATCGCGGCGTCAGTTTCGTTGTTCGCAGTGGATGCCACCGCCGAAGTGGTCACGCAGTACAGTTTTGAAGGCAATTTGTTGGATTCAGCGGCAAGCGGCACCACAGCTGACGATCTCACTGACAACGCGGGTGGCGTCAGTTACGTACGTGGAATTGTCGGACAAGCGGTTGCCATTCCGGATACGGTTGATGGAACCAACAAAATCACAGCCGCCAGTTCGGACGATGTGAACCTGGCTGCGAATTGGACGCTAGAGGCATTTGTCTGGCCGGACGCAGACAATGATTCTGTGGTGGAGTGGGAACGGTTTTGGACCAAGTGGGGCGATGGTGGCGAAGCCTATCACTTGGCGTTTCGCGGTGCTGCCGGCGTACCGGTTCCTGATGGCATGGATTTGTTCGTCAACGGTGGCAACAACATAATCAATCACAATTCGACCGCCACCGTTCCGCGCGAGGAATGGTCACATGTCGCCTTTGTCGGAGATCAAGGCGCGAACACGATTACCGCTTGGCTGAATGGCACGCAGGTTGGAACCACAGACTATGTTGCAGTGGTATCCAACGACGGAACGATGAGTTTCGGCAATTTCTCCGCCGGCAACCAAGCTGTCTTTCAGTACTCTGGTTACGTCGACGAAGCATTGATCCATAATGCCGCCGTGGATAGCAGCTACCTTGCCGAACGTGCCCGACTAATACCCGAGCCTTCGTCAGGGCTTCTGCTGCTGATGCCGATGATAGGATGGCTTCTTCGACGTCGGGGCAATTAGAGATGTGCGCTCTGCCCACGTAGCTAACGTTGTGGTTCTGGCCTCTGTTGACAGTCTGCCGACAGAGGCTTTTCATTCAGCATGACAAATCTCAAAACAATCAATAGAAGGAACGAGCTGCTCGCATGATCGCGAAGCACAAACGACACTCGTCTAATCGTCAACGACGTCGGCGCAACTGGCAATTGGAATCGCTCGAGCCACGTTGCCTGTTGGCCGCCGACGCGGTCATCAGTGAGTTCATGGCTATCAACAACGGCTCGCTCGTCGATGGCGACGGTGACACGTCAGATTGGATCGAACTTCATAACCCGGGCACGGCCCCGATCGACCTCGAAGGTTGGTTCCTGACAGATGATCCCCTTGATCTGACGAAGTGGGAGCTTCCCGCCGCGACGATGGACGCGGAAAGTTATCTCATTGTTTTCGCCTCAAGTAAGAACAACCCACCGGTGGGCGAATTACATGCGGACTTCAAGCTGGATGGAGATGGTGAATATCTGGCGCTTGTGAAGCCGGACGGGGAAACGATCACAACCGAGTTCGACATTTTTCCCCAACAGGTTCCGGACGTCAGCTTTGGGCTGGGAGTCAACGCCCAGCCCTTGACGCTTGTCGATCCTGATGGAATCGTGAGCGCTTTCGTACCAGCCGACGGTTCGTTGGGTGATGACTGGCAGCTCGTTGATTTTGATGATGCCAGTTGGCTCCGGGGCAGCGGCGGAGTCGGATTTGACGCCGATCCATTTGTTGGCCTCGATATCGGACCGCAGATGGAAGGCATCAACACATCGGCCTACGTCCGCGCTGAATTCAACGTGGCGGACGCCAGCGTCGTGGATGCCATGTCGTTGAACATTCAATACGACGACGGTTTTGTCGCATATCTGAATGGCCAGGAGATTGCCAGCCGCAATGCGCGTAGCCCGGCGATTTCACCGCTTTCGGGTTTGGTCTCCTATTGGGATTTTGAAGGCGACACGCAAGACAACGCCAGTGAATATCTCAACAATTCTGGCGTGGCCGACGACAATCTGACACCGCGCGGCGGTGCCGCGCGCTACGAGCCGGGAATCGTCGGCCAAGCTTTGGCGATTGGTGTGCAAGGTGGCGACACGACCGATTTGTCAGCTCCCTTGTCGGAGGACGTAAAGTTAGCGGCCGTCTATGCCATCGAGGCATGGGTCAAGCCCACCGAGCTGGCGGATGCCTGGCAACGACTGGTGCTGAACTGGGGACCCGAACAGTCGTATCACTTCGCCATCCGCAACAATACCGGACACAATAATGCCGTTAGTTTGTTCCACGGTGAGGCGAATGGTGGACAACCGAATGCCAATGGCGGCACGGTCATGCTCAACCAATGGCAGCACATCGCCGGTGTCGCGGATGGGCAACAGTTACGTGTGTACCTGGACGGTGTCGAAGTCGACTCGGTGACCTACGACGGTACGATCCACACGGCCAACAATGAAGGTTTGGGCATCGCGGATTCCTTTTCGAGCCTCAGCGGAATCAAGTTCAATGGTCTGCTGGACGAACTGGCGATTTGGGAAATCCCACTGACGGCCGTGCAAATCCAATCGCATTTCGAAGCCGGTGCCGAAGGATACGGCCTAACCGAGGTCGGCGCGAACACGGAAATCCAATGGGACTCGGCGGCCATCGAAGTGCGCGGCAGCGCGGTTGAAGACGAGATCGAAACAATCGACGTTTCTGTTTTTGCCGAGTTTATCCAACCTGACGACAACGTGCTGGCCATTCAAGGAATGAACGCGTCCACCGGCAGCCAAGACTTTTTAATCCGCGCGGAACTGACGGCCAGCGAAATCGCCATCGATACGAGCATTCAACGGTATTTCACGACGCCGACGCCCGCGGCG
>CBDUAB010000201.1:0-6316 GCA_965365045.1 uncultured Planctomycetales bacterium | reverse complement strand
GGCGATTTCCGCATCATTGCGTACGGTGTTCAGTATGAATCACAGCAACCGATCGTTTTCACGATGGGCGATCTCAAGAAAGCTGACGCACCGCTGGTGCGGCTGCACTCGTCGTGCTTTACGGGCGACCTGATCAGCTCGCTGCGCTGTGACTGTGGCGACCAACTGCGAATGGCTCTGGATGCGATTGGTCGCGAAGGTACCGGTGTGCTGGTTTATCTGCCGCAAGAGGGCCGCGGGATCGGTCTGGTGGAAAAGATCAAGGCGTACGCATTGCAAGATCAAGGCCTTGACACTGTCGAAGCCAATCTGGCACTAGGCTACAAATCCGATGTTCGTGACTACGGCGTGGGAATTCAGATTCTCAAGGACCTGGGACTTAGCAAAGTCCGACTGCTGACAAACAATCCCAAGAAAACTGACGCCTTCATCTATGGAGGATTTGAATTGACGGTCGTGGATCAAGTTCCCATTTCGCCGCCACCAAACAAGCACAACGCTAAATATCTGGCCACAAAAAGAGACAAAATGGGCCATCATTTGCCAGACGACGCCTGAAAAGCCGCACAACCGATCTATTCGTGATTCGCTTGCCAGCGAGAAGAATTCGCAGCGATGTTGTCTTTTCGCAACCTACGTTTTCTCGTGCGACGAGGACAATGTCTAATGGTTAAGTGTGTGTAACAAGCCGAAAATGATCGATTTGGGCTACCACCTTGGAATCCATGTCCTCACGGTATTCGTCATTAGGCATTCGGATTTCTTTAGTCATTAGTCCTTAGACATTAGTCATTCACATCACGCGTCCCAGAATCGTGAACGGTCATCAACAACTCAGCCACCGCCATGCTCCTACTCCGCTCACTCACTCTGGTCTTGTTTGTCGCTTCCACGGCATTGGCCGAACCAACCGTTGTCTTTGATACATCACCGAGCCACCTTTCGTATGTTGCCACCTCTCCCGCTGTCGAACCAAATCTGCATTCAGAGAGTGAACTGCTCTCGGACTTAGCCGACGGACAACTGGACCAGTATTCGCTTTTCGAAGCGGCCGTAATCATCGGCGGCAAGTCAAAACGCGATTCAATGCAAGCCGCGCGCCAGCAATGGGGCAAAATCCTGAATGAACTCGAGTCGGTTTCGTCGCCGGCTGCATCAGCGTCAGAAAATGCGGCCATTGTTTTTCGCTACATGCACGAGAGAATCCTCACCGGGGAATACTCCGCGGGCTGCAATGCGCTGCATCGTGCCTTGTACGACGGGGACTACAACTGCGTGACAGCCACAATCCTCTATTGCTGCCTGGCCAACCATTGCGGCGTGCCCGTTAGACCCGTGTCCGTGCCGGGCCATGTGCGGTGCCGGCTGATCTACGATCCACCGCAATCAATCGAAACAACGGATCCCGTTTGGAGAGCAATTGGCGTGGCACATGATCGCGATGCGGGCAATTCGTCGCAGTCGGGGAGGTTGTTGAGTCCTGTGCAGCTACTGGCCAAACTATTCTATAATCGAGGGTTGGCCTTGCTGTCCGAGCAAAAATATGAGCAGGCGCTCGTCGCGACCGAGCTGAGTTGGCAACTCGATCCGCAACACGCCGCGGCCGGTGAAAACGTCGCCACCGTGATCAACAATTGGGCGCTGGTCCTCTGTCAGGAAGGGCACTTTTCGGAATCGCTGCAACTGCTCGGCCGGGGCCAGCAACTTGTGCCAGAACATCCGATTCTGTACGCAAATCAAGCCCATATTCTCGCAGCCTGGGCTCGGAAACGCGCGGACACGTCAGGTGAGTGATTCCATCCTGATTTCTGTCCGAACGCCCGTATTCTACCTGAACTAGTAAAAAACGTTCTCGGACTATAACCTATGTCTTGGCCCAATCGGATGTATCCAAACGGATCGCCAGATCGGTGTCGTTTGGCCAAGTTGAATTATGTGAAATGGAGAAAGAAGCAGTGCTCGATACAGTGGCGTTAGCAAAGGATCGATACATCATTCTGACCGGAGCAACCGGACTGCTTGGCCAGTATTTGTTGCGTGATTTGCTTATCCGAGGTCATCGTGTCGCGGCCATTGTGCGGGGCAACAAGAAGTCGTTTCCCGAGGAGCGGCTCGAACAGATCATGCAGATGTGGGAAAGGCAACTCGGCGAGTACCTGCCGCGACCGATCTGCATTGCCGGCGATATCACCCAACCGCAATGCGGTCTCAGCGACGATGAACTGAGTTGGATCAACGACCACGGACAATGCATGTTGCACTGTGCGGCTTCGCTGACGTTTCACGAGGTCGGCGGTGAACCTAGGCGGACGAACGTCGAAGGCACCAACAACGTCCTCGACTTGTGTCAAAAAACGTCGCTCGACGAAATGCATTACATTTCGACAGCCTATGTTTGCGGCCAGCGCGACGATTTGGTGATGGAAGCCGATTTGGATGTGGGCCAAGAATTCCGCAATGATTACGAAAAGAGTAAATTTTTGGCGGAACAGGCAGTCCGCGCTGCCGACTTTCGCTCGCTAACTGTGTATCGCCCGGTGGTGATCACGGGCGATTCGAAAACGGGATACACGAGCACGTATCATGGTACTTATCTCTACATGAAGCTGGCCCGAATCTTGGCTCAAAACACGGACCCCGACGAAAACGGGACGCACCATGTGCCCATTCGTTGGGGTCTGACGGGCGATGAACGTCGCAACATTACACCCGTCGACTGGAACTCGGAGGTCATTCTTAAACTGTACGAAAATCCCGATGCCCACGGCCACACATTTCACTTGGGACCGGAAAAACCGTTGACGATGCGAGAAGCCATTGGATTTGGCACGGAATTCTACAAGATAACCGGCGTCGAGTTCTTGGGCTTCAAAGACAAGCCACCGCATGAACTCAACGAACTGGAGCGATGGGTTTGGGCCAACATTTCGATCTATGGCTCGTATGACTTCATGGATCCGCGCTTCGACATGACAAATCTGCGCAGATTCGCGCCGCACCTAACCGCGCCAGTGCTGGACAAAACTACCGCCCGACGTTTGCTGGACTATGCCGAAGAAGACAAATGGGGTCGCCGTAAACCACCGGCGGCGGAACCAGCGCCGTTCGATGTGGCGGCACTTTTGCAAGAAAAGAAAATCGGTTCAAGCGGCCTGTCCACAACCGCCAGTGTGGGCCTGGATGTCCTTGGCCCAGGCGGCGGACAGTGGAATCTGGCTTTCACCGACGGACGACTTGACCATTATGAAGCCGGACTTCCGTCTGAGTCGGAAAAAGCAATTTTGCGTATCCCCGTGGATACATTCGCTCAGTGGCAACGACTCGGGGTCGCCGCGGCAGAATCCCTCCAATCATTTCTGCAAAACTCAAACGGCTCCTCCCAGGATCTGTCGCGCGAAGTAGCCGAAGCCCTGTTCAATTGAAAGGGGCCTCATTCAATTAGAAGATTGAATCGCAGGGCTGACATGGTGCAAAAAGCCATCATGCGGACAGGCCGGGTTGGCCAAAGCCAACAGCCGGACGGTACCATTGGCACATCTTGGCAATCTGACGCCCATTCGTCGCCATTTCGTGGCCGGCAATGACAAACGGTATAGGTTTTTCAACCATCTAAGCTAATGTTCAATAATTGGGCATTGGGAAAGCACGTTCGACAACTTAGAGACTCCACGGTGACCTGAACCGTGTTTACTCTTTTGCTTCTTCGCATTTCCGTTAACCTGAAATGCGAGGTGTTTGGGCAAACGGCAACTACCTGCCGCTTTCATACCGTCCGAGCTGCTCCAACCGGAGCAGCTCGTTTTTTTTGGTTTACCTCCAAACAAGACCTTCGTGAATCGTGTTGAGGTTTTGACAACCATCATGGTCCACAATCACCATATCTTCGACGCGCACGCCTCCACAGCTAAGACTGTAAAGCCCCGGCTCGATCGTCAAGGCATCACCAATCACCAATTCAGGGCCTTTTTTGTCCAACAAAGGGGGCTCGTGAACGTCCAAACCAATACCATGGCCGGTCCCGTGCGTCATCGCACAGTAGTCGTCGTCTGAATCGGCTGGGGGCAAACCCATTTCATAACCCTGCTCACGCATCACGCGAGTCACCGCTTCGTGAACCGCTTCGCCCGTCACGCCGGCCCGGCAAGCTAAAGCTGCGGCGGCCTTGGCGGCGACAACCGCCGCGTGCATACGCTCGATTTCTTCCGGCACCTCGCCATGAACGACGGTCCGCGTGCAATCTCCGTGATAACGGGTGACGCGGTTTCGGGGAAAAATGTCGATAATCACGGGTTGGCCCGAATACAGTTGGCCCGAACCGACGTCATGACAATCCGCTCCATTCGGTCCGCCGGCAATAATCGAAGTCGGATTCGCATAGCCAGCTTTGAGCAGCGAAATATCGACTATCGATCTGAGCCGCTCCGACGTCAATGGCGCACCGTCGTGCTCCAATGCGCCAGTCGAATCGGCCACAGCACTGGCCACGAGCGCACACGCCAATTCCACGGTCTTCTCCGTCACTCGCTGAGCTTCATGCAGCCAATCGACCTCCTGCTCATCCTTGCCGCGTCGCTCGCGAATCCCCATCTCGGTGTCACAGCTGACTTCGATACCAACTCGGCGAATCATCTCAGCAAAGATCAATGGCAATGTGCGATCGGCGATCGCTCGACGAATTCCATTACGCCGCAGGCATTCAGCGGCCGCCTGAGCCGTGGCCGTTTCGCGGTCTCCCGAGAGACCTTCCGGTGGCGTAAAGTCTGCCGGACAAGCAACTTCGTCAACCGACACTTGTCGCCGCGCTCGACCCATTTCGATGTCGCGCAAGATGAAAATGCTGCGTGTCGACTGGGCGGCCCGCGGATCGTCGCCGGTGATCTGCAGCCAAACAGCCGGATCGCCGACCGCAAAGCGAACACGGTGAAAAAGGGCATTATTGGTGGCCGGGATGCCGGCCATCACTAAGGCGGTTCCCGGGTTCTTGGGACTATTCATGTTTTTCACTTTCTGTTAAACGGGCGAAATGGTATGCGGAAATAGCTGCTTCGGCGGTCTGGGCAATAAAAAAAACAGCTAACTTTTACGAAATCATGGGCGATTGGCCCTGTTTTGTGCATTACGTCTCATTGACAAATGGGGCACCCACGATAAATTTGCGCGATTAGGGTGAACGGTTCAAGATTGGGGAGGTACCCAAACCGTTACGCCGAGAATCTTTGTACAAGGATTTAAGGAGTTTGGAGATGAACAAAAGGAATCTGGCAATCATTGCGGTGACGGCGTTTCTCGCAGTGGAATTGATTGGTGGTGCGAGCGACGCCAGCGCTCAACTTTTCGGTCGCAGACGCGCCCAATGCTGTTCCACAACAAATTGTCGCCCGACACGGGTCACACTTGCCAGCCGATGGAGAGGTCGTCAACAGTGTTGTCCCACGACAACGGTCGCCTGTGAACAGCCTGTTCAAACTGTCGCTTGTTGTGAAACAGTCGCTTGCTGCCAGTCCGCGCCTGAAGCAGTCGTCGTGCAATCTGCAGGATGCTGTCAGGCAACGCTCGTGAGCAGTTGCGGTCAATGCTGTACTCAACGTGCTTCGTTGAGGCAACGTCTAAGGTCGCGCAGATGCTGCCAAACCAGTGCGTGTTGCGCTACGACTTCTTGTTGTGACAGCGGCTGTGGTGGAGTTGCTGGTTGTCAGGGCGCAGGATGTGGCTCTGGAGAAATCATCGAGGGTGAAGTCATTTCGGGCGAAGTTATTGAGTCACCCAGCGACAGCCAGCCGATCGTGCCCACTCCTCCCGGTACAGATAAGGAAGCGTAAATAGCGCGTCCATAGACGGCAGAATGAGAGTCAAGAGCGAGTCGGCAGCCACGTTTGGCGCCGACTCGCTTTTTAGGTAATCCTGGGAGCAACGGCGTGAGCACCAAAGCAGATTACACACCGGATCAGTGGCAATTGCTGCTCGACGTACCACCGCTCGTCGGGACTGCGGTGATGGTCGCCGGACGTAGCGGCCTGGGCAGTATGAAAGAAGCTTTGGCGGTGGCTAGTGGCGTTTTGGATGCCAAACATGGCTACGAATCGAACCAATTGATTCAGTCTCTGCTCGACGCACGAATTAAAGACAAAGAACGCTCACGCTTAGAACAGTTTTCGGACAATCCCTACCGCGGTATGCCGCCCGAACAGATCAAGGAGATAACCATCGAAAAATGCCGAGAGGTTGCGAATTTGCTCGAAAAAAAGTCCGTGCCCAGCGAGGCTGCTGAGTTCAAAGCTTGGGCATTGGCGGTGGGCGAAAAAGTGGCGGGCGCTGC
>CBDUAB010000200.1:0-6318 GCA_965365045.1 uncultured Planctomycetales bacterium | reverse complement strand
AGTCACGTCGCCACGAGCATCCGTCACTTTGGCGCCATACTCCTTGATCTTTTCGATCACGGATCGGCTCTCGTCACCCCTTGGCCCACTGCGGCTCATGAGGACGATGTGTCCGGCACCATGCTTGGCCATCCACTTGGCCACTTCCAAGCCAAATCCGGAAGCACCACCGGTGATCAAGTAGCTGCCGTCAGTTTTAAACAGCGCACCATCTTCGGTACATGTTCCGATCTCGATGGGGTCGTGATCAAAGGTCAGCACATTTTTGCCCACGTGCTTGCCCTGCGCCATATAACGATATGCTTCGACGACGTCTGTGATGGGAAAATCGGTGTGCGTGAGCGGCTGATAAACGCCGGCGTAGAACTTTTTACTCAATTCGTTGAAGGTCACGACAATGTGATCGTACTTGTGGACGACGAACTCGATCAGATCGAAGACGAAGAACGAGATGTTCTCTTTGAGCTGCCACATTCCAAGCTTGCTGTTGTTGTAGATGTCAACCTTGCCGATCTCGACAAATCGTCCAAACGGCGCCAGCACAGAAAGGCTCTTGGGGATATAGTCCGCTGCGAGCGAATTGAGCACGACATCAACACCATATCCGCCGGTAATTCCCCTGATGTCATCGACAAAGTCCAACGTACGAGAGTTCATGACATGGTGCACGCCTAATTCTTTAAGCAACTCGCGTTTTTCAGGCGTGCCGGCAGTCGAGAAGATCTCCAGCCCCATGTCCTTGGCGATTTGAATTGCCGCTTGACCGACACCGCCGCTGCCCGCATGAATCAAGATTTTTTCGCCGCGACGCATCTGCGCCAGGTTCTTGATGGCGTAGTACGACGTCGCAAACACGGTGGAGATTGTCGCCGCGTCCGCAAACGACATGCTCTCCGGTTTCCTGATTAAGGCATCGGCCTCGGCAGTCACATGCGATCGGAAACTGGATCGACTCAGTCCCAGCACAGGATCGCCCGGCTGGAGATGGGTGACGTGCTCGCCAACTCGGGTCACGATACCGGCAAAGTCTTCGCCGAATCCCGGGAACTCGTCCGTGTTACCAACGGGCATACCCAAAGCTCGCATGACGTTGCGGAAGTTAATTCCAGCCGCCATGACTTTCGCTTCGACTTGATGCGGCCCGGGCGCCGTGCGATTCGTTTCATGCAGCGCCAAGTTCGATAGGATGCCCGGCGTTTCGATCTGCACACGGTAGGGAATAGTAGAACCGTCAACTTGCCGGGCGTTGCAAAGCCTCCTGGGGAGATCGGCAGCGCGTACCCGTTGGACGCGGTTCACCATGCGGTGTCCGTCGCGGAAGGCGATTTCTTGATCGTCATTGACTTCCCGTATTTCAGCTAACACCCAGTCCAGCTCTTCCGAACTGCGCTGCGCTGGCAAATCGATCATCTTCCAATCAATCTGGGGATTCTCGTTATAGGCCACGCGCGCCATGCCGATCATCGGTGCGGAAATATGCCTCGAAACCTTATCGCCATTGGCGACTTTCTGGGCATCTCGTGTGATCACGAATACGCGAGTCGATTCGTCACGATCTGCCAGAACGTGAGCGAGCTTGAGACCGCTGAGCACGCCGGACGATTGAGCAAACTCCAATGCCGTCTCATCCAGCTGTTGCCCGTTCGGATGATCGAGGCTCCAACAGTGTATGACGTAATCGACGCGCTGAAGGCGTGAGAGGGCGTCTTCGAGCTGCTGCTCGGAGTCCAGGCAAACAGTAATGCGGCCCGGACTTTCCTCACGATACTCGTCGCCATACGTGATACGAAGCACGCTCGCTGGATTGCCCAGCCGATCGATCATGGCATCAGCAACTGCGCCATTGTCCGCAAAGACAACAATCTGCGCGTCGAGCAGCGCATCAGTCGCGTGCGATAGGTCTGCTGCGTTTGCCAGATCCTGTTCAGCTTCAGCAGATCTGTGGTTGTCGGAATCGGCATTATTGCTATCGTCGGCTTGCGATGTGGTTTCCCATTGGTATTGATAGAGGCAGTTTTCGACATCATCGCTATCGCGAATGTGCTCCATGAGTTCCGATTTGAAGTCAAGGATATCACAGACACGGTTGCCCTCATCGTCGTACACGTTGATGTCGAAGTGCATGAAAACGCCATCGTCACGCGTTTCCTTGGCATAGGCCCAAAATCGTTCCGGAACCCGCTCACAATAAAAGCGAATTCGGCCCAGACGTCGCGGCAAATACAAATCGCCAGCTGCCTTTTGTTCTGGATCGATGGCCCCTCTGGCAGCCTGCAGACAGGCGTCCAGCAGGACGGAGTGGAAAAAATGATCTGGGGCGAGGGCCATCTCTTCGCTCGGCAGAGAGACTTCACTCAGTGCTTCACGTGGCCCCCGCCAGACGTTGCGGATTAACTTGAAATGAGGTCCAAAGTGATACCCAGCATCATCGAGAGCTTTGTAAAGCTGCTGATGAGTTACGTGCTTCGGCAGCCGCTCCCGCAACTTCTCCAAGTCGACCTTGCTGGGCCTCGGCGAGTTGTACAGGGTCAATCGACCGGTAACGTGCAAATCCCACTCTTGCTTGTTTCCAGTGGCACTGCAGATCGTGAATGACTTATCTGCTGCGTTGAAATCAATGCGCACCCGTGGCACATTATTTTCGGACACAAACAGCGCCTTTTTGACTTCCAGGTCCTCAACCGTGTACTCCTCGTCCGGAAAGACGGCTCGAGCGAGCGCCAGGGCGATTTCGCCATAACCGGCAGCGGGGAAAAGAATCGAATCCCAGAAGCGATGGCTTTCCAGCCAAGTGAACACCCGCGGGTCGAGATCAAATTCCCAGGTTGGATGGACGGCCGACTGACGCTGACCCAACAACGGATGGGTATCGGGATCGAGCCGACGGTGCGCCATCTCAAAAGATTCCAACCAGTATTTTTCGTAGTTCCACGGATAGCGGGGAAGTCGGGTGAATCGGCCAGCACTTTGATTTACGGCCGCCCAGTCGATGCCTGCTGCGCCATGGATGTGCAGCTCGGCCAGATTCGTCAACAATTCCGTCGTTTCATCCGTCTTGCGGCGCAGCGAATGGAGCACCCTGCCTTGCTTGCCTTTGTCCGTCAGGCATTCGTTGACCGACGTCTTGAGCGCTGGATGTGGGCCCAGCTCAAGAAAGAAATCATCTCCGCTTTTGACGAGGTTATTGATCGCTGGAGCAAAGAGTACTGATTGACGAACATTGGACCACCAGTACGCGGCATCCATTTTCTCACCCTGGTACAGCCCGCCCGTAACGGTCGAGACAAACGGAATCCGCGCCCGTTGTGGCTGAATGTCCCTTAGCACGTCGAGCAATTCCGCTTGGATTGGATCCATAAAGTGCGTATGGAAGGGATAATTTACCGGCAACCAACGCGTGAATTTTCCATCGGCCTCCAACTTGTCGACAATGCGTTTGAGCGCCTCCGTTTCTCCCGCCAGTGTCACAAGGTTGGCACTGTTAACGGCAGCAATTTGCACGACGTCGGAGTTATTGCCAATCAATCGTCGCGCAGCACGGGATGACATGCCCACAGCGACCATCTTTCCCTGTCCTGCGGTCGTGTTTTGCAGGCGGCTGCGATGAAAGATGATCCCGACTGCATCATCGAGGTTGTAGATACCGGCCACATAGGCGGCGGCAACTTCTCCAACGCTGTGTCCGACAACCTTGGCGGGAACGATCCCCCAACTGTGCCATAGTTCGGCCAGCCCGACTTGCAACGCGAAAATGGCTGGTTGAGCGATGTTTGTATCGTCGATCCTGGACTTGTCTTCGCTACGATTCATCTCCTCGATCAACGAGTAATCCCCGAGAGCGCTGATTTTTTCGTCAATCGTCTCCAGCGTCGCGCGGAACACGGGTTCTCGCTGGATGAGCTGTTGCCCCATGGCCCACCATTGAGCGCCCTGACCGGTAAACACGAAAACGGGCGGTGCCAACTCGGTGGCCCGCCCCTCGCTGACCCCATCGACATCGACAGAGTCTTCACGTTGCGGATCGAGCCATTGCGTCATCCGCTGGCGAATTTCGTCGGCACTGTTTCCACAAAACACGATACGTTCTTCATGATGTTCCTTGCGCTGGCCGGCGGAATAGCAGATGTCGGCCAGGGATTCTTCGGTGTCTTGAAGATACTGATGGAAGGCACGTACGTAATGGCTCAGCGCATCTGGATCGCGGGCCGAAATTGGCAACACGTAGGGTCGGTGGGCACGGATCGTTGTCTTCCTGGCTTGCATTGCGCGTTGCGGCGGTGCCTGCAAAACGGCGTGCGAATTGGTTCCACCGAATCCAAACGAGTTCACGGCCGCGACTGGGAGCCCACCGTTGGGGTGTGGCAATGCCGTCAGCTGCTCGGCCACCTGCAGTTTCAACTCATCGAACGGAATGTTTGGATTGGGGGTCTCGAAATTTGCGTTGGGCGGTACCTGATCTCTGTGCAGTATCAGCGCGGCTTTGATCAACCCAGCAATCCCTGATCCGGCTTCGAGGTGTCCGATATTGGATTTCACGGAACCGATCAAACAGCGCTGATCGTCTGCTCGATCTTGCGATAGTACGCGGCCCAACGCGGAGGCTTCGATGGGATCCCCGACCGGTGTGCCTGTTCCATGCGCTTCCATGTAAACCACATGCTGCGGCGGAATACCGGCCTCTTGATAAGCTTTGCGCAGCATGGCAGCTTGCGCGTCAGGGCACGGTACGGTCATCGAGGAAGTGTGGCCGTCCTGGTTGATGACGGCGGCCCGAATCACCGCGTAGATGGGGTCGTTGTCGAGCAGCGCTTTGCCCAGCCGCTTGAAATAGACCATGCCGGCGCCTTCACCGCGTACGTAACCGTTAGCGCGCCGGTCGAAGGCAAAACACTGACCATCGGGTGACAGCATCGAAGCCTTGGCGAATCCCATCGTAGCGTGCGGAGTGCACATGGCATTCACACCGCCAACCAGTGCTGCATCGCAATCCCCCGCCCAGATGCTTCGGCAGGCCAGCGACAATGCCACGAGTGACGATGAACAGGCCGTGTCCACCGATAGACTGGGGCCTTTCAGGTCCAGTAGATAGGAAACACGGTTCGCAGCAATGCTTAACGCGATGCCGCTGTTCGTGTGCGCGTCGGCGAGCCCTAAATCGCCCTGAATGACCGAGTAATCGTGGGTGGCAATGCCCACAAAACAGCCGACCCTCTGCCCGCGCAGTGCGCTGGGCGCCGCGCCCGAGTCTTCAATCGCTTCCCATGCGACTTCCAAGAGCCAACGTTGCTGGGGATCCAGGCGCATCGCTTCTCGCGGCGTGATCCCCCAAAAACGCGCATCGAATTCATCCAGATTGTCGACAAAACCTCCCCACCGAGTCTGCATGCGGCCAGGTATCGTCGCATCCGGATGATAAACGCGATCATTGTTCCAACGATTCTTGGGAACTTCAACAATTCCAGATCGACCCTCCGCCAGAAATACCCAAAAAGTCTCAGCATCAACGACACCGCCGGGCAGCCGACAACCAATTCCGACAATTGCCAACGGCTCATTGACCGCCGTGTCAGCTTCCTTCAGCATTCCAATCTGCGTCATGGTGTATCGATTCCTCTACATTCTGATTTGCTTTCCGTACTTTTCTCGCCGCACGCCTAACCTACGGCGCACCGGCGAATCTTTGATCGTACGCCGAACTCCAATTACGTAACAGTAGTCCTGGTCTCTGGAGGCCAAGTCGGAGCAAAGATCAGCAAGAAAAGTCGTGCGCAGTTTTGCTACCTTAACTTTTAAGCTACGGCTGCCTCACTATCACCGCTGCGTGTCGGATATTGTTCCGCGAATCAGTATGTGTCTAGCGGCGGTTGCATACGCCTACAAAATCAAAAACGAATACGATTCTGTATTTACGAAGGATCGGCTCGCGTGCCGATGATTCTTCGTCAACCAAATCCGATTGCGGCGAAACAAGTCTATACGCAACCAGTAGGCACAGTTGATCTGACGCCGACGGTGATGGGCTTGATAAATCTGCCCAGTGACCCGAACGACCAAGGTCGCGACTTGTCGGCAAAGCTTGGCCAGAACTGGGAATACAAGCGGCCCAAGCAGTGCAACCGCATCGTCGCGGCGGAAAGAAAGATGTTCGGACGATGCTGGCGCGGCGTCTGTCGATGGCGTTTCGCGCCGTTTTACTGCCACGGTGATGGCGTGACGGTCGCCCACTTCTGAATCTTCCGATGCATTGCGCCTCGGCACGGCACGGCTGATGGCCTTTTACGGCCTAAGTAAACGCAACTTGCGACGCCTATTGACCAG
>CBDUAB010000199.1:0-6329 GCA_965365045.1 uncultured Planctomycetales bacterium | reverse complement strand
GTCCGCCTCTCGTGGCCATGGCGTGTCATCTCGGTAAGAAACCTGGTCGACAAGAAACCGGCGTGGAGCGTCCGATTGGAAACGGTAAAGTCGAATGTCGTCTCCGGCATTCGACAGCTTGCCATCGAAGGGCCCGAATACTGTGACGCCCGCCGGCACGTCGTTTTGTTCGCGGAACACTTCGGGCAAAGTCGAGACAATTAGCGCGTGGCCGCCGGGCGCAAGTTCCGCGCCTTCGGGAAAGTCAAAACGCACCGCACCATCAATTGTCCAGGGCGAAAAGCCGTCCGCTAGGTCAACCAGCGAGTCGCTCGCGTTTACAATCCCAACGTACTCGGCACCACCGTCCACCGGCGCGTACATGATTTCGTCGATTAAGATGTCACCGATGAGTGGCGAAGCATTGGGACCGCCAAACGTCGATTCCGACAGCTGCGTGAAGATTGCTTCACCACTCCGCGTGACATGGCGTCCAAACACAGCTCCGACTTCGGATCCCGCGAACACCCCGGAATCGGAATAGCCCAAGATATTCCCGAGACGATCAGCGGCAATCAAATGGATGCTCTCACCAAAGCTGCTGAGTCCAAACGGGAACGCCGCGTTGGGATTATCCGGATTGCCGAAATCCTGCTCTCGCGTCAGTACCAAATAGTCGTGCGCCGAAATCACGGTCCCCTCAGGAAATCGATAGCGGGTCAAATACACAAGCGGTTCGATGTCATTATCGGAATCACCGAGATACCAGTGGCTAATGTCCACATCGTGATCGCTCGTGTTATGAATCTCAATCGCGTCGTTGAAGCCATCAACCGTTTTTGCGATGACTTCGTTGACAACCACGGTTCCTGGATCGGGTGTCGCCTCTGGATCGTCCGTGCCGGGCGAGCCTTGCAAAAAGCTGCTCGGTCGCCAATTTGATTTGAGTTCCCAAGCCGAGGGATCCGCTTGTTCGTCTACGATTGTCAATGTCCAAGGTAGAAACTCGCTGTCCAATATGATGAACCAATCATCGTCGTAGCGAAAACTGTTGATCGTTTCATTGGTTGCGTCGACAAGCGTTAGCTTTTCATCGCGATCAAGATCGCCATCGTATTCACCGGCGACGTTTATCTCGTTGAGTTCGACACGTCGAGCGAGCGTGTTGGTCTCACCGACGACTACCGCATGCTCGCCAGGAAACAAACTCTTGGTGGAGCTGTTGGAAAAATCAAAACGGACGCCGTCGGAAAAACGAACGCCGTCGATACTGACCGGTTCATCGCCCACATTCTTGATTTCGACAAATTCGGAATAGCCGTGTCCAACGAAGCCGACTTCCGAAACACGAATGTTACCGCGGGCATCGCTCGATATCGGTCCTCCGTAGACTCCGGCATCGACGTGCGATGCACTCTGTCCACCAACAATTGGGAAATACGATGTTCGCTGCGTGAACCGATTGACATCGCTGTCCAAGACGTCGTCGCTTCCCCGGTTCATCGGACTCAACGTCGTACCGTCGGGAGGCACGAATCGCAACGCGTAACTATCTGTCGTGGAAACGGTGAAGCGAAAGCTGCCGTCGTCCGAAGATGGAGTAGACAACAGCGTGCGTGACAGGCTGTCGATTAACTCGACGGTGACACCTCCCATCCCGCTTTCGCCAACGTCGCGGATGCCGTTACCATTGACATCGTCCCACACAACACCAGTAATCTCTGTTGCATTTGTATTCCCAAACATGCCGGCGGCCACCTGGACCGTCTCAGCGGACGGGACAAACACGTCCACCCGTCCATCGTCTGGGTTCACTTCGGATACGACGTCGGTGTCGTTACCCGCGACTTGCGGGCTGAAGGATGTCCCGTCCGGCGATACGATCTGAACGGTGTAATTCCCGGGAACCAATTCATTAAACTCGAAGTTACCCGCCAGGTCACCATGCACCGTCTTAACCAATTGGTTGTCAGCATCCCAGATTTCCGCGGCAACACGTCCCACCGTTTTTTCGCCTTCGTTCCGGATGCCATCGTGATTCTCATCATCAAAGACTTGCCCGCTGACGGAACCAAATCGGTAGAGTCCACCGTCAATTTGCCGGACACCGCGTTCTTCCTCGGATGAGATTGCGTCCAAACGAATGAACTGGGAACGCGTACTCAACGCCTGAAAATCATTGTCGGTTGTCGGATCCGCCACGCCCGTTTGCGAAGGTCCAACCTTCCAGCTCGTGACATAATCGTCGAGTGTCGGAATCGACGTGACGAGGTACTTTAAACTCAGGACATACTCTCCTGGCAAAAGCCACGAACCGTCAACTTCGTAGTCGCCATTCTCGTCGGTGTTAATGTCCAAGATTTGGGTGAAGCGGTGGTTTTCTAACAGAAACTGTTGATTTGCTAATCCGGGTTCAGCGGGATCCTGAATGCCATTCGCATTGACGTCGTGCCAGAGCCGGCCGGTCAGAGAATCTGTTCCGAGTTCGGTGATTACCGAGATTTCGAAATACGTTCCTTGCGACGAAGAAACAACTAGCGGCGCCGATCGCTCGCTAACGGGATCCATTCCCGCCGTAGCAGCCGAAACACCGTCAGGTAACACGGCCTCGATTTGATATTCTCCAGCCGTCAATCCAAGAAACTCATAGTTTCCCCATTTATTGGTGCTCGTTGTGGAAATAACCTCCCCTGCCGCATCCAACAAGCGAAGCTCAAAGCTGGCAACCTGGTACCTGTTCCCATTGGACAAATAATCATGACCGACGAAACCACGAATAAAAGTCGCACGATTAAACCCAGCGTCCAGCTCGATGTCGGGCGGTATTGAAACCTCGTCGGCCGGTGGCAAATCAAACAAATCGGTCTTGCCGTTTACAGTCGAGGCGTCGCTATTCAGCGCATTATCGACCTGCGCCGCCTGCATCGGACTGATCTCCCAACGGAGGCCGCCGTCGCGCGGTGGTCGTTTGAAGTCGAGGACATAGTTACCCGGAGGCAACATGGTACTGTTGACTTCGTAGAGGCCGTCCTGGTCCGTGTAAACCTCGAGGATCTTTTCCAGGTGAATGTTTTCAACTTGCACTTCGGCGCCGGCGATTCCCTCTTCGTCGGGGTCCTGAATGCCGTTGGCGTTTGCGTCATGCCATACGCGCCCCGTGATTCTCGCGGTACCGGACGGTGCGATAAGTCCCACGGTGATCCGTGCCTCGCTCCCATCGGTCAAGGTCACTACCGCGGTTCGGCCCGTCGCGGGATCAACATCACTGTCGAACGGTTCACCGGCCATATCAGGCATTGTAAAGTCGGTACCATCCGGTGGAATCACTTCCACAACGTAGTCACCGGCGGGTAACCCGTCGAATTCGAAATCCCCATCCTTGTCCGAAACGATTTCCGCCAAGATTGAACCGGATGAATCCAACAACCGTACTTCGGTGTCAGTTACATCGACCTCGGCATCGCTGTAGCTCCCACTCTGATCGCTGTCGAACCACACGTGGCCAACGATCTGTGCGGCCAAGAGATGCCGGTGTTCTAGTGCTTCGGTCAGTAATCGTCGGAATGTGCGGGACTTTGACATCTGTATGTCTCCTTTGAACTGCTGCTACGCCAACCGGCTGAGTTTTGTCACACGACCAGTTCCAACCCATTCGGCCACAAATATATTTCCGTCAGAATCAAAGCACGCGTCATGTGGATGAATGAACTTGCCGGCTTGCCAGCGGTCGGGCTCACGTCGCAGCTTGAAATCGTCTTTGTTGACTTCGGCGCGCCAATCTGGATCTTCGCCAAGATGGGCGATTACTTTGTTTTCCTTGTCCAGCAGCGTGACACGTGCCTGCAGATCAGGCACGAGCATGACATCGCCCAAAACATCGACATTTGCCGGCAACATGAAACCGTCAAGCGTGCTTAGGTGTGTACCCGCCAAAGTAAACCACTGTAACCGTGCATTCGCTCGGTCGGCGACGACAACAGTTGGCTCTCCATCGCCACGATCGTCGATCCAAACACCGTGTGGAAGGTTGAATTGGCCATCTCCTTTGCCGTCGCCGCCAAACACGGACAACCACTTGGCGTCTTTGTCATAGCGGTGAATTCGCCACGAACCGTACCCGTCGGCCAAATAGAAACCGCCGTCGGGGTGAAATGCGAAATTGGTCGGCATGAACCGATCGCGCCCCCAGACTTGCTCTGGATCGGAGTTTTCGCCTTCGGCATAACCGCCTGCTTCCATGGGAGCAAACTTCTGCCAAACCGTCTCGCCGTTCAGATCAAGCTTGGCGAATGTCTTGAGATGCTGGTAGGCGGTGACGTACAAAAACTCCTGCCCATCTTCTTCGCGCACCTCCAGACCGTGGCCGCCACCTTGAAACTGATTACCGAAGGATCGGATGTACGTGCCGTCGGTGTCGAATACAAAGATCGACGGATGGTCCGCTTTGTCTTTGTGGCCTTCGTGGATTACATACAGATTGTGATTCTTGTCGAGTGCGACATTGTGAGTCGTCTGCCAGGAAAACCGATCGGGCAAAGACACACAGTCATGATGGACTTCGTATCGATAATCGCCCGTTCCCAAGATGATACTCGAGTCGCTTTTCTTGGCCGTCGCGATAGCCGGTGCCGCAATAGTAGCCGCTGTGCCAACGAGAGTCGTTTTCAAGAAACGGCGTCGGCTGAGGGAGCGTTGATTTGCCTTTGAATTTTTCATTTCCAGGTCTCCAGTATTCTTTTCTACAGAGGCGGATCTGTCAGACCACGTGCCGCCTCAACAAATCCAGCATCACGTTGCCCCGAACCTACCGCTTCCTTGTCCCCCAAGTCAGCCCTCGCTTTGTCGGCAAGCACGCTCAATCGAGCCACGATGTCGGGATGCTTGTCTGCCACATTCGTGGTTTCACCAATGTCGGCCTTCAGATTGAACAGCTCAGGCTCGAATTTCGCGTTTGGCTTGTTCGCACGCCGTAGCGCCAACCGCAGTTTCCAATCGCCGCTACGTACGCATTCTAGCGTGTCCATTTTGTAGTAATAGAATGCTTCGTGTGGTGATTTCGCTCCCGGCTGACCAGACAATAATGGCCAAATGTCTTTGCCGTCGATCTTGCGATCGCGCGGCGGTGCCGTTCCGGCTAGGCCGGCTAGCGTTGGTAACAAATCCATGGACGTCGCCAATTCCGCACACGTGGTGCCCGTTGGAATCTTGTCCGGCCATCTCGCAACAAAGCACACGCGCTGGCCGCCTTCGAAAGTGGAGCCTTTACCGCCTTTCAACGGTGTATTGACGGCGCCATGTTGGACTGCACCGCCATTGTCTGACAGAAAGATCACTAATGTGCGATGGTCGATACCGAGTTCTTGGAGTTTGCCCGTGATAATGCCCGTCGACCAGTCGATTTCTTCGACCGCATCACCCCACTTGCCGTTTTTTGATTTGCCGGCAAAACGCTCACTGGCATACTGTGGCCAATGCGGCATGGTGTGCGGCAAATAAAGAAAGAATGGCCGGTCCTTGTTGGCCGAAATGAATTCGAGCGCCTCTGTTGTATAACGCTTGGTCAGATAACGTTGATCCGGTTCTTGTTCGATGACCTCGTCGTTCCGCAGCAGTGGCAACGGCGGATAGCGTTTGTTTTTGCGATCGGTCCAGCCCATGTCATTGGAGTAGGGAATACCAAAGTAGCTGTCGAAGCCCTGCCTGGTCGGCAAAAATGGCGGCTGATCGCCCAGGTGCCATTTGCCGACAATGGCTGTGGCGTAGCCGGCGTCCTTGAGCACTTCGGCCATCGTTATTTCGTTTGGGTTTAGCCCTTTCTTACCGCGGGGAAACAACACCCACCTTTGGTTGTGATCGAGATGCATATTGACGCGTCGTGGATAGCAACCGGTCATCAGTGAACTGCGAGACGGCGTGCACACGCCGGAAGTCACATAAAAGTCCGTTAGCTTGATTCCTTCGCTGGCCAGCCGATCGATATTGGGCGTGCGGTGCAGCTGCGACCCAAAACAACCAATGTCGGCATAGCCCAAATCATCGCAGAAGATGATGACAAAGTTCGGTTTGTCGGCGGCGTTTGTCGCTGCGACTACGCATACGAACGTGATCACGATCAGGTAGTGAATTCTTAACTGCATCATGTCAACCACTGGGCCGTGGCAAGTCAATTGATTCGGCAAAATAGCGACCCACATTGTACCGCTAGCGGGCGGCAAATAATCCCGTTTGTTCGACAACCCAGCTTTCCGCGAATCGTTTTACGCCCAGTCGGAGGCGCCCGTAGATAGGCCACAGCCGGCGCCTCCGGCTGGGCGTTAAACGATGATCTTGTAACGACTTACAAGGCTCCC
>CBDUAB010000198.1:0-6340 GCA_965365045.1 uncultured Planctomycetales bacterium | reverse complement strand
GTAGCTGATCAAAACGTGCTCATTTGTCCCACTGACCGCAATAGACAGTCAAGTGACTTTCGCGTGCCGCGATTAAACGATCTTCAGCGCGCACCCGAACGATCCAAAGTGTGGTCCGCCCTGCGTCACGTGTATGGTTACAACGTTGGTTATATCGACGAAAACAATCGTTATCGGGCGCCGCGCGACAAAGGCCGTGCGCACATTGCGTTGGTCGCCGACCGACCTTCAATGACTCCCAATGGGCTAATGAACAACAGCCACCATGGACGGGGCATGAACGTCCTGGCCGAAGACGGACACGTGCTGAAGTTGCCCGCGGGCGTTTGCAATATAGGAAACGATAACATCTTTCGGAACGACGACGGTCTTATCGGCCCGGGTACGCACGAGGACGATGCAGTTATCGGACCCGCCGTACGTCCGGTCCTGATTGTCCGGTTTCGTTTCCGTGCCCCTCCCGGCTCTAAAATCCGCATCACACCGATACTGCGACGGCGAACACCGGTCATAAAACCGCACGTTGGTACGGACGTTCGACCGACAGAGCTTTGACCGACTCGATAACCGCGGTAGCGACGGCACGCCACATCCGTCCAAGTTCATGCCGCTAATTGGCGCGTCAGTTCGCAATCGGCTCGACGTTAATCCGACGCCCCTTGCGATCGAAGGCAACAGTTCCTTCGACCAAAGCGTAGAGGGTATAGTCTTTTCCTTGGCCCACATTGCGTCCGGCGTGAAATCTGTTACCGACCTGGCGAACCAGAATGTTGCCGGGAATCACCGATTCGCCGCCATACTTCTTGACACCCCGACGTTGGGCATTCGAGTCACGTCCATTGCGGCTGGAGCCTTGACCTTTCTTATGAGCCATAGCGTTATTCCTTGACTTTCGGTATTTCGATAATCCTTTTTGTACCGATTCCCGCCCCAGGAATCAAGCCGCAACGGATTCTACGGTCGATACACCCACACGTAGTCCCGTGGTTCGTCCAAGTCATAGAGCTCTAATAGCCTGGTTTCCTTCGCCGGGTCCGACACTTTTGGCATGCCGTAGCGAATGTGGTCATCTTGCTCTCGAACCGTGTCACCCGGTCGCCAGAAATTGAGTTGAAGCGTCTTGAAGCTAAGCCTCGAAGCCGCGTCGTCCTGCTTCGCTTCCCAGCGATAAGCGTTACTCAATCCTTTCACGTAGACCGAAAAAAAGTCCGTTCGCGGATCCACGTTTTCCCACATCGCAACGCCCCAGACGCCACGATCGATCCCATCGCTGCTCAAGGATAGTGGTTGCGCGCCAATCTCAACCGAACCACGCAGAGGTACGTTGGGGTCGCGAATCTCCGCAGCGTGAATCTGCTGGACAACGCTCGGAACAATCCGATCCGTGTAGGTTTGCTTGTAATCATGACCGACCAAAATAAACACTGGGTAGAATCGCACTGGAAAACCGACTCGCGCGATTTCGTAGATCGTGTTACCAGTCTGATCTTCTTTGGCCGTTGGCTTGAAGTGACCTCCGTTGTTGCGAACTTTGTAGAGCAAGTACCAGATCAGCTTACCATCCGCTGTCCGCAGCATCCGTACCGGTTTAAACGAGAACTCCAACTGCCAGATGGTACGGCGAAACGTCGTCGCCCGCGCCATTTCGGCCAATGTGTCCCCGGCTGGCCCAAAGTTTGGCTGCCACTCGTGCGCGGCGTTGACGAGTGTCAAGAATTCCCGCGGGCCGGTGAAAGTCTCGGCTTCCTGAGGTTCCGCCAGAATTGTTTTCATGACGCCGGGAGCCAGCTTTCGCTGTTGTCCGAACGAAGGTACCGCCGAACACGACAGTGCAGCCAAGGCGAAAAAGCCAAAGACCATCACTCGTATGCCGGCGCTCGTGCCTAGCCTCATTACGTGTTTCCTACAAAGGAGAAATGGAGCGCAATCTAAACACTTATTGTAGTTTCAATCGCGTGCTGGAGCCAAAACTATTTTCCGCGCCCGCCAATTCAACCGGTATGATCGATTCAAACTCTAGTATTTCTTTTCAATTAGCGCGGCAAAAGCTGCCAACTGAGCGAAACCCAACTGAGCGAAACATCGTGAACTAATTCCTCTCGCATGGCCGAAGCATTCGCATAGTCGTTAGCCGGCAGAAATCGTGCTGACACCTCACACTTGAGTTCATCGACTGCGAACGGCCATGGATCCACGTGAAAGACGCGCGGCAAATCGTCAGGCATGAGGCAGAAGTCACGACCTTGATGGTCGGTGGTCCGCCAAGGATGTTGACGCTCGGCGCAACACATCCACACGCTCCAATCATCCAACCACTCAAGCTTAGCAAGCTGGCGTAGGGCTTCTTGTTCCGTGTTGATCACGCTATCCAGGGCCTGCCAATCCGCCAACCAGCACTCAGACTGTCCCTGAAAACGGAGGGCAAACTCTCGATGGGCCGCCGATATGTTTGGCCCATCCACTGTCTGTCGCAACCGCAAGAAATGGCGCGCTACCAGAAACTGTGCCAGCGGCCCTAGTTGGAACACATCCTCGATCGAACGGCTCCAAATTTGGTTTTTTGACCGTGATGGCAGCTCGCGGAAATCGTAAGGGCGACCGTTGGCATGATCAAACGCCGGTTCGTCGTCGCTGAATCGCCAGCCATCATCGTGATGGCGAATAATCTTGACAACCAGTTCATCGATCGATGTCTGCTCCGTCAAGCAAGCGGCGAACTCAGCCGAAATGAGGGCGTGGTCGATCTGATCGATCAGCAGCCATCCCGGCGGTTGAGCCACGATGTCGTTGTCTGCTAAGCGTCGAATCATCTCTGCTTTTCCCCCAAGAGCGTTGACGATGGCCACAATCCACCCACCGACGGGACGTGAAACTACTGGAATAGAAACTACCGGAATAATTGTTAAGTATGCGTAAGGCCCAAGAAACCGGCTGGAAATCCCAATACGGCGAATATTTAAATCTCGGGCGTGCCCATAACCCGGTGGAATCTGGCTCCACAGATGCCAGTTGCTACCGTAAACTAGTGTTTGGGCGGCAGTTAATCGAATTACTTCCTGATTTTCGCTGGCATCGCCAACACTGGAGTTATCAGAATGTCAATCGACGGTGGAGTTCGCAATACAACGATGCTGGTGCTGTTGATGTGCATTCCTTTGCTCATCGCAAGTTTCCAACATACTTTCGGTTTGGGTGACCAAATAACGGCCTCCAGACCAATTGAAGATCCGCCAGCCGAGGTGTCCGCCAACAATTCAGACTCGCCCCACAAGGTCGAGGTAGAGGAAAGTAGCGGCGACGAGCCCGAACTACTCGTATTCGTAGAAACTGAAGCGGTTTCTAGAGATGACTCCGCAATAGTGGAGCGAGAAACTGAAGACCTACCGACCGCGCACCTCGTCGCCACATTCGGAACGGAATCCGCTGAAATCGACCAGGAGTCACCGGGCGCGGAAACAACCGTTCAAACGGAGGAAGAACCGCAGTTAGGCGATGCGACCGCGGAATTTGAACAGTGGAGTGTCACACTCGACGACAACATCCGCGAGTCCGTGTTGCGCGAGATCACCGCCCAGCTCGAAGAGGCGACCGCGAATCTCGACAGGGAGCAGGCAAGACTCGAACGCCTGCAGGTTGCGACGGAATTATACAGAATGCAAGTCCAACACCTGCAAAATCGGCGCCAGGAATGGGAGCCAGTTGAGTAAATCGCCTCACGACGGACTCATGCGGGCGTTTTCGCTCGCTGGCTCGGAGCCTGGCCAACTCCGTGCGAGCCGGCATTCCTGATTCGGAGAGCAGGCCACATTCTTTTGTTCACGCTTTGCAATATCCGTGGTTACCGAGACTGCGAAGCGGATCGGCCACGGCCTGGTTTCCGCGCTGCGGACGAATCGGCTGAAGACGGATCGGCTACGGGCTGATTTCTGAAGCGAAAGCCGCTCACGATCTCTTCGTCCGTCGTTCCAAATCGATCCAATCTCTCGGCTTCGAAGGTGTACACGTGAGCAGCGCGACGACCGGATGAATCGCTTATGTGGTAGTAAATCCAGCGAATCGGTACTTCCCCGACAGTTCCGGCGGCGTCGATGCGTAACACGCGATAACCGGCCTGCGTGGTGCTTTTGCGGGCGGAAACGAATTCACGGAATCGGTCGCCCAGAGCCTCTCTGACGTCTGCCTGAAAAGCATCTAGGCTCAATTCTTTGCCGTCGGGAAGCCGTGCGATTTGGCTTACATTCAACTGAGCGAGCAACTCACCGTCGTCAACACACTGTAATATCGTGCGACGTGGCATGTCACGAGTCACTTGCCAACGACGGTCGTGGGTCAATGTGAAAGCAGCGGCCTGGGGCTCAAGTGTCAAGAACGACTGCGCTGACGGATGTGGAGACCAAGCCGTTTGCAGCATATCGGCATTAATGTGTCGCGAGCTGTCAAGTGGCTCGATGCGCATGCGCAGCTCGGCAGCGACGTCGAAACCCGGATGGATCGGTCCGCCTTGCTGTGTTTCTCTGACCTTCAACGACAGCCACGTAACACGATGCCAATTTAGGTCGTAACGGAATTCCCCACGGATGCTTGCTTCCGACTCGGCGCCATCGACGACCCCTTGAACTGAGCCCTTAATTTTGATCAGCGCCAAGCCACTCTTGACGTCTTCAAGACGACTCACGATTTTTCCGCTGGTCAACTTGGTCCAATTCAACATCCCAGCGATGGTATCGACCTTGTTGGACCAGTCGTCGCCAATTCGTACGGATCGGTTCGGAAGCAGTTGATCGGCCAGCAGGCTATTGCCGGGAACCACAATGAGATCCAGCTCCTCGCGTGTGAGTGGCCCATCCACGGCGTACAGGATTGGCTGATCGGTCGCATGGGAGACAATGAATCGTCGGTCATTGCCGAGGCTGATTCTGCCGGATTGCCCGCCAACTTCAATCGCCGCTTCGGCGTGATGGTAATATCGGGCCGACTTTGACGCGTAGCCGGAATCCGAAGTCAACGGACCGAGTAACTCGTCGTACATCAATTGGCCGGAAACCTTTAGAGGAAGCTCGGATGGTTGGGGCAGCATCTCTGGCTTTGAACCATCTTGCTTGGCTGCAGTTTGCAAGACCTGCCGAAGCTTGCCGTTGACGGCCAAAGTCAATTTGACACGGCTTGCGCCACCTTGTTGATGGTTCGCTTTGAGCAAAAAGTCCTGACCATTTGCTTTAGGTCCAGCCCAACCCAAGACCAATGTCAACCAACAAATGACGTAAAAGCCCACTTTATTGAAAACTAACATTATCGCGCTCGCTGATTGTCCACCGCCGGAAAGAAAAAACGCCGGGAGTGTGAAAAGACGATCGTTTCATCGGTTTCAAATCGACGGGTTGGGGTTGAAGGTTGAGAAGAAAGCGGACTTGGCTCGGAGCAGAAAAAAAAAAGGATTTAAAAATGGGTAAATTACATAGACTTTCTTGAGCGAGACGCCGAACCCAACTCATTTGTTTTTAACGATTTAGGACACTTTGGCTAAAGTTTTGAAACAAATCCGTAGCGTTGAGCATCTAAAAGACAAGAAGGCAAACGTGAACTTTGTACAACCATTTGTGACTTTATTGCGTATAGATACAGAGAACCGAGGCTGTCTCGTGTTTGACACGTCGAAAAGGCACCAGTTCGTGGATCCCTTTGTTTGTTAATGAGCGGGATCGCCGGACATCGAGCGACGCACAAATACAACCGAGCACTTCGGAGGCGCAGTTCAAGGAATGCGAACTCAAGACTGGGCGGTGGAATAACGGTACCCGGCCGATGGAACGGTTGACCGCCTTGGCAATGGGAATTTGCCAGTACGAGCACGGGAAAGCATTGAAGCGGGCGACTGGATCGCACGGAACACCGTTCAATGCACAGTGTGGGAAGGGGTTTGCCATGCATTCTGGTTACCTAAGTTCAATTCTAAAACAGTTACGCGATCAGCAGGTTCGCTTTGCACCTCGCAACAAAAAGCTGGAACAGGTCGAAAACGCCGACCGTTTGGTCGGTGAGATTGATCCGAATCGCGAATACACCTACGAGTACCTCTGCTTTCGAATCACCGGCTATCGTCCGGATTCATCGCCCAAATTCACGGTGATTGGCTCGGACGCAAAACACGATCTGCGGCTTTTCATCGAAGACGTTTCCGATGCGGCAGATGTACGTGTCGAGGAAGTCGGCGAACCGGTGCGAACCGTCGATGAGCTTGCCCAGCTATTCAACGTTTCGACCAAGACCATTTCGCGTTGGCGCCAGCAGGGGTTGGTCAGCAGACGATTCGTCTTTGACGGCCGTCAGCGTGTTGGTTTCT
>CBDUAB010000197.1:0-6342 GCA_965365045.1 uncultured Planctomycetales bacterium | reverse complement strand
CGTCAGGGGACCAATTGATCCAGTTCGACACCGAGCGGCTCAGCCGCTGTCGGCGGAGCCGGTTGGGAGATCGGCGGCCTTCTAATCGTTGACGACAGGAGCCCGCTTGGTAGGTTTGTCAATTATCGGAGCTGTAGGGGCTGGCAAAAGCAAATCCATCACGGGATCCGTCTCATCCAGTTGGAACTCATCAAAGGATCCACTTCGAGACTTACCACCGAACCCACGGTCATCGTCGGCAGCGGATCGGGGCGACCGGATTTCGCTCGAACGTATTGGAATCGTTTTTGGTTGCGGAGCGAATGATAGTGTCTTTTCCGCTTGGTCACGTAATGGGTTCATAGGATCAGCGGGCTGGAATTTCTTGGCTTGCGGTTTCACGCCACCCTTGGACACATTTCGATCGACGGTTTGCTGCCTTTCGTCCTGATCGTCTTCAGCGGCGGCTTGCCGACGATACGTACGACCCAGCACCGGGATTGCCGCAAACTCCACGCGTGACTTGATTGAGCCATTTCGCTTGGCTTGCTTGATCGCGTGGACTACGTCGGGATAAGCGCCTCCCAGATCGACAATTGAACGGATTACGGCATCCAGCTGAGGTGGACACTTAACCTGTTGGTTCTCTTCGCCTGGTGTGAAACGCGTGACGGTTATCTGTTCGTCGTCACTACTGCGCACCACAATATCGTCGCCCGCGTAGACAAGAACGGGGTGCTGCAGCGGCTGGTCCGTTCCGAACATCACAAGTTCCGGCCGCTCGGCTGTCGTGGCATGAATTAGGGGTTCGCCATGCGAGCTGAGAACATGGTAATGAAAACTTTTCAGGATTTCACCGCGAATCGCCGGATCGTCAGGCAACAACTTGCGTAAAGCGCGAAACGCTCCATAACGTGTTTCGGCACTGTCAACGTGGAGCAGGCCCGCCAACGCATCGTGAGATTCAGCATCGTTCATTGCTCCGAGGGCAGTAAACGCCCGCCAGCGGAACGCCGGTTCGGCTTGAATCGCCTCCACCAACCGCGAAACGGCGTCTGAATGATTCATGTAGGCAAGGGCCTCCGCCGCATAGAACATGACTTCCGCATCAGGACTGGCGAGCCCCGCAAGCAGCACGGGAACGCCGTTTTCGCCAAGCGCCTCAAGCTTAAGCGCCGCGGCTGCCGACGTCGGAGCGTGGAGCAGTTCTTCTTCGAGCTTTGGCAGACGGGCTGCCAACCCGCCGGCGCCTTCTCGGACCGGTATGCTTTGAATGACGCGAATGTAGCGGATGATATTCTCTTGATAGCGCGGATGCACCAACAACTCGACGAAACTGTCGCGTTTCGGTGTCGCCACCGGCCGCTGCAGGCCACGGTCGTAGATATGGAATCGATGATTGATCGCTTCGCCGATACGAGCTGAAGTCCGCACGCTTAGATGCTGGTCGCGGACGACCAAACCGAGATTTCGAGATTTAGCGACCACGCCGCCCTCTAACACACGACCACGTGTCAGCATTACGGCGTCATCTTCGCCCTGAAACAATGCGTCGATGAGAACGTCACCTCTTGCCAGCCCAATGAGGTGCCCGGTGGCGATTCGATTCGGCAGACGCGCGTACTCGAGCAAACGCGTCTCCATCAGCCAACCGCCACGCAAGCTTGTCGAATTGCCACGCGCGGGCACGCGCACTTCAACATCCACTCGATCGCCTTTCTGAATCCCTGGCGGTAACAGCGCCTGTACGGTTACCAACGCCGTGTCTTTCGAGGCCAACACCTGATTGGGCTTATCGACATCGCGCGTACGCATTTCATCCAGCAGCATCGCCCGTTCGGACGAGGGGCTGGGATCACCGCCCGATCCACCAAGTCCCACCACCAGCGAGACACCTTGGGCGCGTATCGGCTTGAGCCCCCACGGACGCGCCAGATCATCAATCAACTGCACCGTGGTACCGGCGTCTAGGTCGATTTCCCGCGTATCCTGTTTGCCAAATCCGGTTGACGTACAACCCGTGTGAATGCTGCAACCGGTAACGACCGCGGCAAGAACCAACAACTTCGCCTGTTCAGATAAGCGTACGAGGAGTGCGTCCATGACCCTCTACTATTTCCGGTGTTGTGCAAGTCGCAACAGAACTGTTGCTGACACACGAAAAGTGATCTGTGATAAGTAGGTTTTGCTTAGATGGACAGTCCCATTTTGGCGAATCCGCTCCAACAGAAAATGACGTCGCGTCTTCACAACGCTAGCTGCGAACAAAATGCCCGTCCTGCTTAATACGCTGTGGGCTTCGCGTCGGAAAGATAGTCGCGTTGTAACCCTGGGTCAAGATCGCCCGACGCTGGTCAACGGGTGCCGGTCATCGAACGTCTGCTGGCACTCGCACATCACAGGTTTGTCGAGCGAATCGCTACAAATGACAGAATCCCTGCAAATACGCCAGCGCGACAATCTTCGACCTATGCTTATTGAACTCAAAAACTTCCGCGTCTGCGAACCGTCGATGACAGCACCGCCTCCATACCCGACACCGGTTACCACGGAAGTAAACGAGCCCGGCTCGAAATTGCGATCGCGCTTGTGGTGGCTCACGATATGGATTATCTGCGTCTATCCGTTTTCAGTGAATCTGGTTGACCCGGATTTGTGGGGACACGTTCAATATGCACGGGATTGGCTCGCCGACGGACAACTGCCGCGACACGCAACGCACACTTTTACAGCGCACGGGCATCCGTGGATCAACCACGAGAATCTCTCCGAGCTGGCCCTAGCGTGCGGCTTTGACTGGCTCGGTGTCAGCGGCATGCTGTGCGTCAAGTTCTTACTGGGTGTGGCATTGATGGCCTTCATGTGGCGTGCCGCGCAGCGAAGTGACGTGTCAACAGGCACGTTTTTCAGTGTTGCATTGCTTTCCGCGTACGCCCTGCATGTCTTTTGGTTATTCCGGCCGCAGTTGGCCACATGGTTCGGATTGGGTCTGATGGTCGTCAGTCTCGATCGCGCTTTTGTAACGTGGAAAACTGACGGGCGCGTGCGATGGACCTGGCTTTGCTGCCTGCCACCGTTGTTCTTGGTATGGGCCAATGCGCACGGTGGCTTTCTGGGTGGGCTGTGCCTGCTGATAGCTTATTTGGTTGGGCGCAGCGTGGAAGCAATCATCGTGCGAGACGAATCGTACCGAAAACACGTATTGCTATTCGGTCTCGTCGCCCTGGCGACCACGGCAACAACGCTGCTGAATCCTTACGGTATTGGCTTACATGGCTGGCTTATCAAGTCACTCGGCCAACCGAGACCTGAAATCCTCGAATGGCATCGTCCATCGCTGTGGGCACCTGTGTTTGCGCCCTTCTTTATGTTGCTAATACTCACGGCAATAAGTTGGACGTTTTCGACCAGAAAGCGAGACTGGACGCATGCATTGCTATTGTCACTGGCCGGTGGACAAGCACTGCTCCATATCCGCCATATCGGTCTATTCGCCGTGTTGGCAGGTTTTTGGATTCCGCCGCACGTCGAATCGTTGATGAGGCGTTGTGTCGGCAAACGACTGGAAAAACTGAGCGGGGACCTAAGGCGGGTTCCTTGGATTTTTGGTTTACCAGTTTTCGTCGTCTTGCTAATGGTTACCTGCCGGCAGCTGACAACGTTACCTGTACCGCGCGATCGCTATCCCGTAGACGCGGTCCAGTTCATGGTTGACCACAATTTGCATGGTCGGCTTGTCGTCTCCTTCAATTGGGCACAATATGCGATCGCAGCCCTGCAACCTGAGACAACCGTGGGTTTCGACGGTCGGTTCCGTACGTGCTATCCCCAACACGTAATCGACAATCACTTTGACTTCTTGTTGGGCAACGTTCCTAGCATACGGAACAGAGCGGCAACGTCCGGTCCCATTGACCCGACCGCCCTGCTACGAGAGGGCAATCCAGACCTGGTTTTGGTTGATCGAAAATTCCCCCATAGTGTCGGCGTCATGGAAACGCAAAGCCACGCATTTACGTTGCTTTATCAAGATGAAGCAGCGCAGCTATGGGGAAAAAAGAACGTGGCGGCCGGCCACATGATTGCGGGTGCCAAGACCGCAAAGCAAAACGATCCAGAATGGCCGGCGCTGCCATTGAAGACTGAAGACTGAAGACCGAAGACTGCAGCCGTTTGCCCAGACGTCCGCTGCCACTGTAGCCACTGAACTTTCACGCCGGGCTTGATCAGAACTGCCTGCCTTCTTCAGTAGTGCGATTGCCATCTACAACGATCAGACAACTTTCAGGTCTAATCAAAGTCTTCGGTCTTCGGTCTTCCGTCTTCCGTCTTCAGTCTTCGGTCATCGGTCTTCCGTCTTCCCCTCACGGCGGGTCATAACCACCCTTATGAAACGGGTGGCAGCGGCAGATACGAGCGACGCCGCGTAGCGATCCCCGCAATGCGCCGTGTTTCTTGACGGACTCGATGAAATATGCACTGCAGGTCGGCGTAAAACGGCAATTCCTGCCCACGAGCGGACTCAATAGCAGTTGATAGACGCGCACGAGCAGAACGAGAATCCAGGTCGGCATTCTCCGAATTCGCAGCCACAACTCTCGCAGCGATCTGTTCACGATTGCTTTTTTTCGGAATCGAGCCGTTTCGCAATGCGCCAAGCCAATTGAGGAAATGACGCGCGGACTCGATTCCACGCCGGCATGTTGCCAGCCCGGGGCAAGACGACGAAGTCCAAACCGACTGGCAAGCGCGCTCTTTCCTGCCGAAATACTTCGCGTATGAGCCGTTTCCATTTGTTACGGACCACGGCTCCACCAACTTTCTTTGAGACCGCCAAGCCCAGGCGTGAATAGCCCAGTTCATTCCGCAGTCCGTAGACGATCAACACCGCATCAGCAACACTGCGACGATTCCGCATGACTTGCTGGAATTCGGCTCGCGATCTCAAGTGGAGTTGCTTCGAAAAACTCTGATCGACATTCCGCTCTACCATTTCAATTTCGTGCGCGGGTCCGACGATGATCCGTTTAACTGCTTGAACCATTCGATTTGTTGATCCGTGAGGCTGTCGGGCATCACAATCATCACTTCCGCGTAGAGGTCTCCGGTCTTGCCACTTTGTCGTCGTACGCCGTGACCTTTGACGCGTAACTTGGTTCCACTCGAAGTGCACGGCGGCACCTTGACCGCGATCGTTCCTTGGGGTGTGGGTACGTCGACCTTGCAGCCTGCCGCTGCTTCGGCAAGCGTCAAAGGCACACGCACATCGAGATCGTCGCCGCGCCGATGAAACCACGGATGTTTGTCCACGCGTACTGTGATCAATATGTCTCCCGGCGGGCCACCGTTTGGACTGGGTGCCCCCTGGCCACGCAAACGGATCTTTTTATTGTCCTCGATTCCAATGGGAATCTTGACCGTGATCGTCTCAGTCTGGCTTTCCTCACGTCGCAGCGAGATGCGGACTTCGCCTCCCTCAATCGACGTCTTAAACGAGACCTTGAGTTCGTGGGAAAGGTCATTGCCGCGACGAGCCGCCCTGCGACGGCGTTGTCCGCCGCGTGTGAACTGGCGAAAAACGTCGCTGAATCCAGTGGCGCCACCCTCACCAAACTGTTGTCCAAAGATCTGCGACAGATCAACTTCCTCAAAGCTTTGCCCGCCTGGCCCGTACTCCCTAGGGCGCCTTTGTGGACCGTGCCCCGCATGAGATTCGAATTCGCTGCCAAATTGGTCGTATTGCTGACGCTTTTCGGGATCGCTCAATACCTCGTACGCTTGCTGAACGGCCTGAAACTTTTCTTTGGCCGACGCATCATCGGTGTTGAGATCCGGGTGGTATTTGCGCGCCAAATCCCGGTAAGCGTTTTGGATATCAGTTTCGGTCGCATCGCGCCCGACACCGAGAACCTTGTAGAAGTCTTCCTGCATTGTCTGTCCCAGGCACCTTCACTTAGCGGCCAACTTATTCACAACCTCGGAGGCCGACTTGGAACGTGTTTTGAGACGCATGTCACGCTGTACGACGGCCTTCCAAGGCGGTCGACTCTTAACAATTCCCATCCTCGACGGCCTCAGCTGGCCATCGCGCGTGGTTTTTCAAAACCCGTTCTTACGTCGGCCAAGTCTTACAACACTCGTTGTATCGTCATATTCCTCACAATTCTACTTGCCTGGTGATTGCCTATTCAAGTCGGAAACGAGTCGGGCGTGTTACAATCGGTAGAGGGACCACAAAAAAAGGCCGTTCGCACCTGGTCAGAATCACCTTGTTCGTTTCTCCGTGAGTCGCGAGATGCGGTACGTGGCCGTTACCCATCAAACCCGTCCTACGGTCTTTATGCAACCAGAGGGACTACAGAC
>CBDUAB010000196.1:0-6411 GCA_965365045.1 uncultured Planctomycetales bacterium | reverse complement strand
ACGAGTATAGCGTTCGAGCGGCCGAATTCTTGGCGACAATACTTCACACCGACGGAGAGATTCCATTATTTGCAGATTCCGTACTTTGTGACGCGCCGCCTAGTCAAGTCTTGCTCGCACGAGCCGATTGTGGCGTCGACCACATCATTCCCGACGTTCGCGCTGACGGTGGATATTGGACATTTCGCGACAAGGATCTGTTTGTGGTGTTCGACGCTGCACCCGCGGGAGTGGACCATTTGCCAGCGCACTCGCACGCAGACTTGTTGACGTTCGAGTTGTCGTATTGTGGCAGACGCTTGTTTGTGGACACCGGTGTTCACGATTATGCGGACTCAGATATGCGACGCTATTGCCGTGGCACCGCCGCCCACAACGTTGTACAGATCGACGACTTGGATCAGTTTGACATGTGGTCACGATTTCGCGTCGGTTATCGAGGCTGGCCAGCTAAGTTGATCCACGCCGAGAAGAACGGAATTTGGTGGGCATATGCAACTCACAACGCGTATCGCCGAGCGAAAGTTCCCATTATCGGGCGATGGGTCGCTTGCGGTCGTGGTTTCGTTTGGACTTGCGTTGATTGGGCTTTGGGAGATGGTAAACATCAGCTTGCCACTCGGCTTCACTTGCATCCCGATGCAAAAGCCAATGTTTGTGGTGACACGACCGTACGGATATCGCTATCAGGCGTCGTACCATTGTATTTACATTGCCTGTCGGTGGGTCACGTCAATCTAGCAAAGTCATGGTATTGTCCACATTTTGGTCAAAGGCAGAAGACCACCGCTATAGAAGTCGTCGTGACAGAAACCTTGCCGGTCGCGATGGGCTGGTATCTCTCGGCCGCGGAGTCGTGTCCCGCCAAACTAAGTATGAGGGAGGCAGGATGGAGATTCTCGATAGAGCATGCAGGCCCTTTTCGCAGCTGGGCTTACGACGTGAATCAGCAAATCATCCAGGCTGATTGAAGTCTCATCAAGAATCGGATTGAGCGACCTGCTCCACCTCAGCTGGTTCGATAAACATGTCTTCGTTCAAGATCGGGAGGAATGTCTTGGCGAATTCGATCGAAGGACTGTCGACGACATCCTCTTCTTCACCGATATTGGTGATCAAGTAGACCTTGCATAATGCAGGCTTGCCAGCGAAATGCGTTTTTGGCCAGGAAGGTCCAACCCACTTCCCGTCGTCCGAATAGGACCAAAAAATACGAAGTCGATTCACGCCTTCGGTGTTTTCTTTGCGGAATCTTGCGGTCGTGAACTCGTGGACCTCCGAGCCAAGCTCCACGGTGAAAGGCTTTGAATCACCTTCCATTTCGTAACCAGCTCCGACGTAGCACCAGTCCGGTGTGTGAATGGTGACATGACGCGCTGTGCCAACAACAAGATATACCGACACTTCTTCTCCCGATGGTTTATGTGTGTAGATTCGAGAGACGTAATTAGTACAATTTGTTGCTTTAAACTCCTTTTCGGTCAGCGGTGTTTCCCGACTGCTCCAGTCTTTGAATTCAGCCGGAACGCTATCCAGCCGCGTCGTAAAGGCCTGTAACAGTTCGCTGTCTTGCGGGTTCCAGCGATCCGTTAGCTTGCCTTGATAAACGGTGCCCGCTGCAATGAGCGAAACCGCGATCACCAATGGTATTAACTGTTTGACCATAGCTTTTCGACCTAACTGACGGACGACGACAGCGCCAATTGGTTCGAACGAACGTCCGAATGTGTTCCATTGACGACCGCGCCGATTACATGAATTCCAACGGATTGCAGACGACGAAAAGCTTCATCCACCTTGGGTACGCGGCTTACATCACGACGTGTTGCCAGGATGGCAGCGTCGACATGTTGGCCGTAAATCATTGTCTCTGGGCCCGTTAGAACTGGGCCGGAATCCAGAATGACGAATTCGAATTGTTCGGCGACGCGATCCATGATCGCCGGCACAACTGGGCTGGACATAGCTTGCATTGTCGCCATATCACAACGTCCGGCTGGCAGGATCCAGAGGCCTTCGGCGGGTGTCGCTTGCACGACTTCGTCGAGGCTCGCCTGACCGCGTATGACGTCACAGAAACCGCGATCCAGCGGCAATCCAAAGACGGCATGCTGTTGTGGATTGCGAACGTCGGCATCAATCAATAACGTGCGACGTCCCGAACGTGCCAAACTCACGGCCAATTGACTCGCGATTGTTGACTTGCCTTCGTGTCCGACGGCGCTGGTGATCAAAACCGATTTGACTTCTTTGCCTGGTGCTCCGTACATGATCGCTGCACGTATGCTGTCGATGCTATCGGCAATGACAGTTTCCGATGTGGTGCGTCCGCCTAGTATGCCACCAACACCATTACGCAATGATGGCAACGTTCCGATCACCGGTAGACGGCAAGTCGATTCAAGGTCTTTACCTGAGTTGAGTCGCTTGGCTTTGTAATCCCACAAGGTGACGCCGAATACCGTTAGGACGAGAGTTACCAGTGCCCCACCGACAACCTCCATCATTTTCAACAGGTGACTTCCTTCATTCGGTATTGTGGCTGGCTGAACTTTCGCGATACGTGCCTCATTTTTGAGTTCCAGTGCCAAACGCCCGATCTCTTTGGCCACTTCATGGTTCGATTCGTGCAGCGACTGCAACTCAGCTCGGCGAGCGATCAAGTCCGCGGAGAAACCCGACAAGTTCGAGACTTTCTCAAACTGCGCATCATGTTCCTTATTGATCGCCTCCAATTGTTGTTGCAAAAGTTGAGCTTGGCCCTGTAGCATTTGCATCGTCGTCGCACTAGCGTGGTTGTCGATGCCATTCTCTTTCTTGAGTTGATGCTCGAGCATCGGCGTGAGTTCTGCCCTTCGTTGCTGCATCTGTTGTTGTGCAAGCGCAAGTTCGGCTTGGTATGGATTTGCTAACATGCTACCGCGAGATCGCGAGGTGCTGGCCATGAGCGTCATCTGCTGGTGAATCGCCGACACCGTCTGTTTGGCACCCGCATACATCGGATCACGGTCGAGCAAAATCTCGACATCCATTGGGTCAGGCTTAAAGAACATGGCGCCATTGTTGGCGATTTTCAGCATCGTTTGGTCAGACACGAGCGAATTCAGATTTTCCCGTATGAGAGCTCGTTGACGGGCAATTTGGATCAGATTGTCTTGTTCGAGGATTTGACGCATTCGCGCCATATCGCTTTCCACCGGGGAACCAATTTCTTCGGCGAGACTATTGATTATTTCGCTTTTTTCTTTGATCGCGATCTCGTTCGTCCGTCGTTGGTTCCGCAGCGTTTGCAGCTGTTTGCTTTTCTCTGTCCTTTCGGACTGGGCAATTTCATAAATGTATGCGTCGACAACCGCGTCTACAATCTTTTTTAGATCGTCTCCGCTGTCACCACTCATGCTAACTTGCAGGATCTCCGAATCACCAGGGTAAAAGACCCTGAGTTCGTCAGCCAACCAGCCAAGCGGTTCGCTTTCCTCACGAATCATTGGGAGCTGCTGGATGCCAGGCTGGCGCAGAGCTGCGGTCAGCACAAACGGGCTGGTCAATAGCGTTGCCTGCGTCTGTTTGTAAGCCATGTACTCTTGGTCGGATGAGACAATTTTTTGCAGTAAGTGTGGCTCGGTTCGTTTGACACGTATCAGCGACATTGCCTCAAAGCTCACTGGAATCAAGAAAAACAAAAGTCCAGCAACCAACAACGCCATCACGCCGCCGATCATTAGTCCGGGAAGCCAGCGGCGTCGAAGGGAATGCAGAAATACCAAAAAATCCAGGCCTTCTTCGCCCGGCGCTCCATCTAGCCACATCGGCGAGGGTGGAACCCAAGCGGAGCTTGCCAACATTGAAGGATCGTTTGTCGTCACCATCTGTCGTGACTGACCTTCAGCTCGATCAGAGTCCGGTCCATTAGGCGGGTTCATGCCGTCTCCTTAGATGCCAATACGCTCTTCTTATGTTTTGCGAAAAAAGCATCCTGCAAATTCTATTTCCACGATTCCACTTCTTGGAAAAACTAGCATGCCCCCAACGCTCAAGAGAGCACAATCTGGCTGTCGATATGTGTTTCGGCTGTGCGTATCAGAGCTGTTCGGCCCAACAAACCGTCACGATAGGCCGACACGGACTACGTGACACCGCCGATTTGCATCGCACCAACGTCGTTCTCATCATCGACAACCAATCGACTAAGGATCTGCGTCTCGAGGAACAAAAGTCCTAATGCAAGCGGCATCATGATTAGCCCTCCGAAGTCGTGAAACACGACGTCGGCTATGTCACTATTGAAATTCAGGCTGTAAAGCAATCCAATCACCGTGATCCGTATGACATTGACGGCAATCGCAATTGGAAATGCACTCAAGACAATGATGGCTCGTTCCCACCAGGGTCGGGATCGCATGATTAATGCAACCGCAAATGACAACGCCGCGAAAATCGTCAACATTCGCAAACCGCTACATTGCTCTACAACACCCATTTGACGTTCGGCCAGCTGAATCGTGTTACCTTCTCGATATGAATACACACCAAACATTCGTAGCAAGAAAACGCTGAAAAGTGTTGCTAACGATTGCAACGGATGCATGATTTTTTCTTCAAGGAATCGCGGTAACGCGTACATAAAAACCAGAAAGGCGATGGCCGGCCCGGCCCACCTCAGCGTCGGGAGACCGCCGACGATTACAAATAAACCGATGATACACGGCACGAACGATAAGTTGTCGAACGAAAAAATCACGTTCATCGCGCCAAAACTTCGCAACGCGACACTTGCGAATACGATGCCGACACCCACCCAACGATGCCACATGGGTACGTCGCGAAAAGGCTCTCGCCGCATCGCGAGCAAAACTGCGGCAAATACGGGTATCAGATAACCGTGCGAGTACTGTTTCGATTGCCAGTTCGGAGCCACCCTTGCAAGTGTGTTCCAATACGCATAGATCAATAAGGCAACTAGAATGCCAAGTACAATCCAGCAAATCTGCTGTTTGCGATCGTCCATGACTGCGTATTCGTCGGACGGAGCCCCAACGAGTCCTGGCTGAAAACTTGTCGACATTATTCCACCATCGTTCCGACTTTTCTTAACAAGCCTTTTCTAACCATACGTTGTCTTGCACCGTTGGTTCACCAACCCTCAATATTCGAGCGATTTGGCACCACGCCATTGGCGAATCGTCCGCTCGCATTGCATGCTGTCAAGTAAAATCTGCTGATTTTGAGATCAGTTACTCTATCGCGGGCAGCCACAGTTGTCAAACATCTGCAGCATAAATTCAGCGAATTGGCTGAACGACATTGTGTTTCGATGTTTTTTAGAAAACGTGAAGAAAGTCGATAGAATTTGACGATTATGCGGATAATGCAAGAATTGGAATGTCACGTGGCCCTTCGGTACAATTAGGCTGAGTTCATTGCCAACCAAGGTGGAGAGACCATGTTTAGGAAACTTACCAATATCCTAATAATCGCAGCATGTTTTGTACTGTTCGGCATAGGTGAGGACGTTCAGGGTCAAATAAGTCAACGTCCACGGGATTTCTTCCGGCGATTCGTGCAGGACCGACCTACCGTAAGTCCCTACCTGAACCTGATCACTTCACAGCAAAGTCAGGCACGAGGCGCGACCGCGCGACCCGTGTATCAAACGCTCGTTCGCCCTCAGCTTGAACAACGAGAAGCGAATAAGATGGCGCAGCGAAACCAGGTTCAAATGCAGCGGCAATTGTCGGACCTGCGACAATCCTATCAACAGAGTCAGTCGAATGTGTTTGGGGCGACCGGACACCCGACGCGATTCATGATCTATTCGCAGTACTATCCGGGCTTTCAGCGGATTCCTCGTAGATAAACAAGAACAGATGCCGCTTGATGCATCGGTTTGACCCTGTTTCCGCTGTTTCTGACATGGGTTAGGCTACTCCCAAACCCAACTCAGGTCGCCATCCGTCATTGGTGGAGTAGCACGGTGACATACATCGACCAATGTGCGTGCCAGGGCGATGGAATGTATAACCGCAATTGGTCTCTTGTTCTCAGGTGTCTAACCGTTGTCTGATCCTACGACCACCCATTTTTCTCAAACCTACCGTGTACGAGCTTCGCGGTTGGAAGGAGAGGTGCGTGTAAGCGGTGCGAAGAATAGCGTTCTTCGCTTGTTGGCGGCGTCGTTGCTAGCTGACGGAGAATTGCGTTTGAGCAATTATCCGGCGAGTCTCGTGGATGCGCAGATTCACGTTGCCATGCTTCGGCAACTAGGCAAGGCCGTTTCGGTATCCGAAGACTCCATAAGCATTACCGAGCCTAGGCCCCTGCAAACCACTTTGAAATGGCAAGGAAAGTCAATCAGGAACACTCTCTTGATTCTTGGTGCTTTGGTAAGTCGCATGGGGGCCGGCGCCGTCC
>CBDUAB010000195.1:0-6432 GCA_965365045.1 uncultured Planctomycetales bacterium | reverse complement strand
GTGGCACGCGAACGTGTTTGTCGATGGCACTGGTTGGGACCTCGGCGACTTCAATTGAGACGGCTTGACGGACGTATCTGATTTCAACGTGTGGAATCAAAACCGATCTGCCGTGGGTGCGGCCAAACCTGTTCCGGAACCAGCAACGGTTTTTCTCGTCGTTTGGCTGGGTTTAAGCGCGCTGACGATTCGATGCCGCCTCTGATGCGGTTGACCGAGCGTCAGCAAGCCCATTGTGTAAAACTTGAAGATCGCGTGCCTGGGGTCGAGGGCAGTGAGGTCCCAGAACGCGACCAACTGGAGGCTCACTTAGGCTCGGCGGAGAAATGACTGTCTTGAGTGGGCTGTAGGTCGGGCACTCTTGCCTGGGCGCTCGTGGAGGGCAGGAAAGTCCCTCCTGCAAATGCGACAATTATTCGTTGTTTGGTCGCTTACGCGTTTACCCAGATCTTACGTCACGCCACCTCCGAGCTTGTCTCGGTGGAGCGGTGATCAAAACCAGACTCGCGCTGCTACGAATTGAATCGGCCGAATAAAACGCGTCAAAACAGATCGCAAGTTGCTGAGGCCGAAACTGCACGGGGTGGATTTCGGTCTCGGTAACGCCCCAGATGAGAAAACGCGATTCACTCGACCGATGTTTTCGCTGATGCATTTCTGGTTACGATCAGCGTTCCACCGAGACAAGCTCGGAGGGGACGGTCCTAGTCTCCAGCATGGTGACATTCTGGGTGGACTTGCCCGTCCCAAAAATGCGACGGTTGCTCATCGCCAGATTCTTAGACTCGATCCCAGCCCATCTTCTTCAGAACAACGTGCGAACATACGAAATGAATTGATAGCTGGCGCCTCGTGTTGAATCTACCTGCCCTTATCTTCCCACCATCCCCCGCGAGGCGTCCAGTTGGACTCGAGCACCGCGGCATGCTGTTTCTCGAGCGCTGGCAACTCCTTGGTGCGAATCCGTACTTTCTGTTCTGCGTATTTCCGTTCGTCGAAGTCTGGATTCGGAATCGGGAAACGCGCGTTGGTCTCTTTGAGCCATAGGTCGAGCTGTTCGCGCAACGTTTTCACGACCTCCGGCTGAGCCGACGCGACGTCATTTTGCTCAACGGGGTCGTCCGCCAGATTGTAAAGCTCATCACGGTGATCCTCGTAGTAGTGGATTAGTTTCCAGTCACCACTACGGACAATTGACGACGGCTCACCACCTTGGTTGCCGTAATGTGGGTAGTGCCAAAACAACGGTCGACTCGGGAGGTCTTGCCCCTTTAGCAAGGGTACGAGGCTGACGCCATCAACATGTTGATCCGGACGCAAGGACAACCCGGCGATCTCGCAGAGCGTCGGATAAAAGTCAGTACCGGTGACAAGAGCCGACGACGTTGAACCAGGTTTGGTGACTCCCGGCCAACAAATATAGTACGGCTCGCGAATGCCACCTTCCCATTGCCGACCTTTGCCACCCCGCAGCGGCAAGTTTGACGTGGCCTTGCCGTCGCCAGCCGAGACACCACCGTTGTCCGACGTAAACACGATTACAGTTCGATCCGACAGATTGAGTCGATCCAAAGTGTCGAGGACAATCCCGACCGCATCGTCCATTGCCTCAACCATGCCGCCATAGACTGGATGATCCTGCACTTGCCGCACGGGGGAAGTTCGGTCCACGACAAAGCGATGATCAGGTGCCGATCGTTGGTCGGCTTTTTCGCGGTACTTTGCCCACAGCCGTTTCGTTGTCTGCAACGGAGCGTGTACGGAGTAAAAAGATAGAAACGCAAAGAACGGCTCTTCACGATGGTTTTCGATGAACTGTGCTGTTTCTTGCCCTAATCGTATCGGCAACGATTCGCCGGGCGGTCCGTCCTTCATTTTGGGATTGTTATAAGGGGCAAAGAACCCGCCCGGCGGTGAGCCCTTGCGATGGCCTCCGACGTTGAATTCAAAACCGTGATCTTCCGGATGAGAACCCACGGAGCCGAGATGCCATTTGCCGGCAAAGAAAGTTCGGTAGCCGGCCTGGCGAAACGCCTCGGCAAGCGTCACGTCTTCGTGTGGCAGATGATGCACGTAGCGGGCCGGCAGCAAGCGAGTGTTGCGTTTCCAAGCGGTACCCTCGGCCGCTCCGATCCAATCGGTAATCGCCAGCCGAGCGGGGTACTTTCCCGTCATGATGCTCGCGCGCGACGGACTACAAACTTGACACGTCGCGTAGCCTTGTCGGAATCGCATCCCTTCGTTGGCGATACGATCAATGTGCGGACTCTCATAGAACACACTGCCCTCTCCGCTCAGGTCGCGCCAACCAAGATCATCGGCGAGGATAAACAGCACGTTTGGCCGCTCAGTTGACGCGGCTGGCAGACGTGTTTGGATTGAAATGCCGTGCGCTAGAAGAACAAAAAATACGCATGTGCAGTTTAGGACACGACGGTTCGGGTTCAGCCGGTTACGTCTCATGATTTTTTCTCGGTGTTTATCGGGTCGCCGAACCAGCAATATACAGTCCGCGCGATGGCGACATCTACTCAACTGTCTTGGCAATTCCGCGCAGCGCCCACAGCAACATTAGCGCGGGCGCGACAATCACGACCGTGGGCGGGCGCCAAGCGACGATCACGACGGCTATCAGCAGGCTAACGAACATCCATTTCGGCACCTTTTGAAGCTCCGGTAACGCCAACCAGGTCGCGCCGAGCACGATACCCACACGCAAGAAAGCTGAACCCATGGCTTTCGCTTCGCCTTCCCACGGTTCGGCGTAGACGATGAATGCACCCGCCAGCAACAGCAGCGCGGCCAGTACGCCGAGCGTAAAGCGGCGTTGATCCGACAAGGGAATCGAGTCTGGTGTTTCTTCAGTCACGCGCGCCTCTATCCCATCAGTTTCGCTATTCGCCACGGGCTTTCCATGGGGTGCTTCCAAACCGTCCGCACGGTATCATACGACACTTGTTAGCGAACTTAAAACGTGCTGGCAAGGCTCGGCAATTCAATCGAGGCGAATCTGCTCATGGACATTCACGATCTGACGCGTCAATTGCATACGGAATCGGACAGCAAGATTGTTATGCTCGTGGCCGATGGCCTGGGAGGACTTCCGATGGAACCGGGCGGCCTCACGGAACTCGAAGCCGCCAAAACTCCGAATCTAGATTCGCTGGCAAGGCGCGGCGTCCAGGGTTGCAGCATTCCCGTAAAACCTGGTATCAGTCCGGGCAGCGGGCCCGGTCACTTGGGATTGTTCGGCTACGACCCCATAAAATACTTGATTGGACGGGGGGCGCTGGAGGCAACGGGAATTGGGTTTGAACTGGAACCCGACGACGTGGCGATTCGCTGTAACTTTTGCACTTTGGATAGCGCCGGCAACATTTCTGACCGACGCGCTGACCGAATCCCCACTGAGGAAAGCGCACCCTTGGCGATTCGTCTACGTGAGGTGCGAATTCCCCGAGTTGAAATCTTCGTCGAACCGGTTCGTGAACATCGTTTCGTTGTTGTTTTTCGTGGCGAAGGTCTCAGTGGTAATGTTGAAGACACGGATCCGCAACGGACGGGTGTCCCTCCGCTGGAGCCACAAGCCAACGACGCGGAGAGCGCTCACACAGAAGAAGTGGCCGTTGAGTTCATTCGCCAATCTCTCGAGCTACTAGCTGATCAACCCCGGGCAAACGGTCTGACGATGCGTGGCTTTGCCGCGCGCCCGAATCTACCGAGCTACAAGGAGGTGTACGGCCTCACTGCTGGGGCGGTCGCCGTCTACCCGATGTACAAGGGCCTCGCACGCCTGGTCGGTATGCAAATCGTTGGCCAGCCGACGACGCTGGACGAGCAAGCAGGTCTGATCGAACAACACTGGAACGATTACGACTTCTTCTTCTTGCACTATAAATACACGGACAGCACGGGCGAAGATGGCAATTTTGCGGAGAAAGTCAAGCGTACCGAAGAGTTCGACACGGTCGTGCCACGTATCATGGCTCTCAACCCAGACGTCGTGATCGTTACCGGGGACCACAGTACACCTGCATTCCTACGAAATCACAGCTGGCATCCGGTGCCGACGCTGTTGGTCTCGGACTGCTGCCGAACTGACGGCCACACGGCATTCAATGAGTCAACGGCGCGGACGGGTGGGCTAGGACATTTCGAAGCGAAATACTTAATGACTTTGGCACTGTCCAATGCAGGACGTATGGGCAAGTACGGCGCGTAGTTTTCAGTAAACGCACGTCATAAGAGCGACTGGTCAATCTTGTTGATCAATTCCGTACGTGCCGGACTCAATACATCCTGCGCGGCAAGCTCTTTACGCAGACGCACCAAGTCCGCCGACTCGTCGACGTCATACCAGCATGGCAGCTCGTGCCAACTCATACCGGTGTGTCTTAACCTCTCAACCGTTTCCGCGAACACTTCACCAGTGCTCCAAGACATGTCGCTGAAGACATCCGGCAGGTCAGACCGCGCGCCGATTAAGTAATATCCACCGTCTTCGCTGGGACCAAGCACCACATGTTCGGACTCGAGATGTTGAAAGGCGGATCGAATATAAGCCGGTGGTAGGTTCGGACTATCCGACCCAATGAGCACGACACGTTTGCAGCCGCTTTTGAATGCCGACGCGAAGTAATGCTGCATGCGCTGGCCCAAATCTCCGGTGGACTGTAGTTCCAAATGCCAATCACCGCTGGCCAAATCGCTGAATGCATCGCGATGCTCCAAAGGCGAGTAGGACAATACGCGGCGGCCGGCAAATGCGCGCTCACAATTCTCAATGACAGCCTTTAGAAAATAGTAATACAACTCAGCGGCTGCTGCCGCACCCAAGCTTGTGGCCAAACGGGTTTTGACCTTACCTGGTTCCCAGTATTTCGCGAAAACCCCTAGTTGATCGAACGCCCGTTTCCTCTGTCGCCATCGCCGGAAAACTCGCCACATTTTTACCTCACGATTGCCGTTCTGACACTTGTATGATTATCCCTTACGTATTGATATCCTGTAAGCTAACACACATCGCGTTGTCCCGGATCGCACCATGCCTACCATCTCGGTCGCAGAGTTTCTCGACTATGTACGTCGCAGCAAGCTCGCGCGCCCCGAGGAATTGCAGTCGGCGCTCGACACTCTCGCGGCCAGCCATAGCTCAGTCTCGAACGGCGGCCAAATCCCCACCGACCTCGCCAACGTCGCGGCGCATCTTGTCGACACTGGAGTGATCACGCAATGGCAATGCGACAAACTGCAAAGCGGCAAGTACAAAGGGTTCTTTCTGGGTAAGTACAAACTGCTTGGCCACATCGGTAGTGGAGGCATGAGCAGTGTGTATTTGGCCGAACACGTGCATATGCAGCGCCGCGTCGCGATCAAGGTGCTCCCGCGCAGTCGTGTGGACGATTCTTCGTATCTCGACCGGTTTTATCGTGAAGCTCGCGCGGCCGCGGCATTGGACCACCCAAATATCGTACGCGCTTATGACATCGATTCCGTGGATAGCCTGCATTACCTTGTCATGGAGTTCGTCGAGGGTCGTGACCTGCAACAAATTGTGACGCAATCCGACAAACTGTTGGACAGTGATTTGGTGGCTCATTATATCGCTCAGGCCGCGGCTGGATTGCAGCACGCACACGATGCCGGACTGATCCACCGTGACATAAAACCAGCAAACCTGCTTGCCGATCCATCGCACCAACTAAAGATCCTGGATTTGGGTTTGGCGAGATTCTCGGATAACGAAAAAGCCTCACTTACCGACGATCACGACGAAAGGGTATTTGGGACCGCGGACTACCTATCGCCCGAACAGGCACTCAATAGCCACGACGTGGATACACGTGCTGATATCTATGCGCTGGGGTGCACCATGTACTTCGCATTGGTCGGTCATGCCCCGTTTCCCAAAGGAACCTTGGCCCAGCGCATTGCACAACATCAGTCGGCCAACACCACACCAATCCGCCAGTTACGCGCCGATTGCCCCGAATCATTGGCCGCCACTTGCGATCGAATGATGCAAAAGCAAGCCCAGGATCGCATTCAAACGGCCGCGGAAATTCACCAACAACTAACTCGGTGGCTGGCCGATCGCGGTAGCCGCTGGTCCGGTGGTCCCGATAACTCAACGGTAACCAAAAAAACTTCGTCACCTGCAATGACTGACTCTTCTGACGGTTACGCGGACAAGCCGGGCGTCGATTTGCCGTTTGTCGTCACCGAACCAACTTCGCGCGTCGCTCGTCACCGCGCCCGTGTTCGCGACAGTAAGTTCGGAAACAAAAAGCCGAAATCCTCAGTCCCAGCGCCGACTCAACCGGGCAATCCTCCGCCAGCAACGCCCGTCGCAGTGGCCGTGTCCGCACCCGTGCCAGACCAGATTCCTAACGCCCCGGTTGGAGCCGTTCCTCAAGTCCAAGCGGAGCAGAC
>CBDUAB010000194.1:0-6433 GCA_965365045.1 uncultured Planctomycetales bacterium | reverse complement strand
AGTTGACGATTAGGACGTACCGTCCCACCAGGTCGGCCGCGATGGCACTTTCGGGCAGCAACAACGCGTTCGGCCGTTCTTGCAGTGGAACTTGGATCTCAACAAACAAGCCGGGCAAAATGTCGAGATTTTCGTTGGAAAAAACTCCTCGTAGACGGAAGGTTCCGGTGCTTTGGTCGACGGCCAGGTCGGCATAGTCGAAACTGCCTTCGTAAGGAAAGCCAACGTCGTTGGCCCGCCTGAGGTAGAACTTTATATCCGACCTTGCACCTGGTTCACGCTCATCAGCGCCATCCGTGTCGTCCGCCATTTCCCTCAACCTCAGCAGGTTGCGTTCGCTGATGCTGAAATTGGCGTAGATTGGATCGTACTCGATGACGGTCGTCAGGTGTGTTGCCTCGGCACCACCAACGAGGTTGCCGGCTTTGACAAGTTCCGCTCCGACCCTGCCGCTAATAGGGGCCACGACCTGCGTGTATTCCAAGTCCAGCTCGGCTTGGTCCAAGGACGCCTCAGCGGCCGCAATGGCGGCATCCGCCCCATCTCGCTGGGCTTTGGCCAACACGACGTCGAATTCGGAGGTCGCCTTCTTTTTATCCAATTCGAGCTGGCGCTCATATTCTGTCTGAGACCGATCGCGTACAACCTTGGTGGACTCTAATTCGGCCTTGGCGACCGCGACTTTGGCCGCGTACTCTCGCGGGTCGATTTCAAACAAGACGTCGCCCTCGTTGACCTCGACTCCGGCTTGAAAATTGACCTTCTGCAAGACGCCTTCGACGCGTGCGCGAATTTCGACCTTTTGCACGGCTTCGGTTGTCCCCGTTTCCACCAAATAATCGGTTACGGTTTGCTGCAGCGGACGAGCCACCGTGACGGTGGGTGGTTCGGGAGGTTGAAACTCGTTGGTTTCCTGGCCTCCCGTCAATAGTGCAAGGGTGGTGATCGCCACGACCGACGCAAGGCGTTTGAAACGAAAGTTACGCATGGTATCGACCTGTAAATTCAGACGCTCAAACCGTCTTCCGCATAGAATTACGGCAGATGCGACGGATGGAAGGAAGCCGAGAGATTATCGTACGCGACGCCGAAAGTCCACCGGGGCGGATTGTCAACGTGGAAAACTGTAGCATAAGGAGCTTCGGCCGCTTGTGGCCGGACAGTTCCGAACCGAGAATTCATAGAGTTGCCATGTACAAACTCGAGTGTTGTACGTTCATCCGAAATGATTAGCGGTGCAGCGTCATTTTGTGTCATCCTGAGGGAGCGACAGCGAGTGAAGGATCTACCAGCGGCGCTTGAACTGCTGGTAGATCCTTCATCTCGTGTTACTCGATTCAGGATGACATCTGGACCTAAACAGAAGAAAGATTACGCCAACTCCGCCACTCGAAGTGACGCCGTCCAATCAAAGAATCGAGAACAACCCCGATGAAACAAGTATTCGCGTTACCGTTAATAATTCTCGTCTCCGTCTTTGTCGGTTGTGGCGGAACGAGCGATGTCGACTCCGCCGCGAACTCAAATTCGGACACGGGCAAATCTACGAATCCCGTGACCGTCGAGCCGGATGAACCAGATTGTGTCACGGCGTTGTCCGCCACGTCGGCAAAACTAAAACGTGACGGTGACGGCTTTATCACGGAAGTTGATTTCCGCGGGACAACTATCGGTGACGATGTCCTTGTCAACTTGTCTGGCCTTCGTCGGCTTCGTTCCGTACTGCTCAACGAGACAGCGGTTACGGACACGGGGATGGTGGAGCTGGGAAAGATTGCGACGCTGCAAAACATCGACCTGCGCGGTTGTGCTGTTTCCAATGCAGGGATTGCTCATCTCGCGAACCTAATCGAGCTGCGGGCGTTACGGCTGTCTGGCAAGAATGGCAAAACAACTATCGATGACGAGGGACTTGCACACATCGCAAGGATGACGAATCTCAAAGCGTTGCCATTGGACTATCTTTGGGTTAGCGAGACGGGGTTAAACCATTTAAAAGATTTGCAAAACCTAGAAGAGCTTTATCTAGGAAACACGCTGATCGGTGACGACGCGCTCGCCACGCTGGCACAGTTTCCGAAATTGAAAAAGCTTCGTATCTCGCAAACCCAAGTGACCAGCGCGGGCATGATGCACCTGGCGAAATTGCCGGCGCTCGAAGATTTAGATCTCAGTGAGAATAGCCAATTGTTCGATCACGGGCTGGTGCATCTGGCTGGCATGAAGCAACTGACCCGCCTCAACTTGTGGCGCGTGGCAATTACTAACACGGGCCTAGAACATCTGTCAGGGTTGACGAACATGCGCTGGTTGAATCTGGACAACACTCAGATTACCGATGTCGGGCTAGCGCAACTGTCGGCCATGAATCAATTGCAGTTCTTGCACCTCGGCTCAACGGGCGTTACAGATGCTGGATTGAAATTCCTCGCGCCGCTTACGGCGTTAGAGGATTTGAAGGTGACTCGAACGGCAGTGACGGAGGAGGGAGTTGAAGAGCTCAAAAAAGAACTTCCAAACACGAAGATACAGCTAAAATATCTAGGTGGGGACTGATTGGAAAGCGCCTCTTATGTGTTCAGGTTTAAGTGTCATCCTGAGCCGAGTAACGCGAGGTGAAGGATCTACCAGCAGCTCCAGCGCCGCTGGTAGATCCTTCACTCGCTGTCGCTCCCTCAGGATGCCACAAAGTGGCGCTTGTTCCATCAACTTGTGGCGGCCAATTCGCCTAACGTCACTTCCCAACCTGAACGATACTCTTTGTTGATGTACTGATCTGCCTCGGGGCAGTTAGTCGCTTTCAGATTCGCCGCATCCCACTCAAGTTCTTGGCCGGTGCGATAAGCGACATTTCCCAGCAAGACGGACTCGGTCAACGCACCGGAATAATCGAAATTGCAAGTGGTCGGCGATCCGTCCTTACACGCCTTGATCCACTCGGCATGGTGCCCGATCGAGGTGGGAATCGTCTGCGGAGGTTTCTTGTAATCAGCGAATTTCTCCGCCGGGAACAGTTTGTACTTTCCGTAGTCAGCGTACATTTTTCCTTCGGAGCCAACGAACATCACGCCAGATCCCGGTACGCGCTCACCGGCAACCTGCTTGGGAATGAGATTGCCGTCATACCAGGTCAGTTTGACGGGAGGTAAGTTGCCGCGCTCGGGAAATTGATAACGCACGATCAAGCCCATCGGACACGTTTCCGGATGCACTTCGGGACCTTCCGCCGCACAACTGATTGGATGTCGCAGCTTGAGAGCCCAGAACGGCAGGTCCATGAAGTGACAGGCCATGTCGCCCAACGTTCCCTGGCCAAAGTCCCACCACCGGCGCCATTGTGCGGGATGGTACCGTCCGGGCCAGAACGGGCGGTACGGTGCCGGGCCGAGCCACAAGTCCCAGCTGAGTGTTTCCGGAGGATCCTGACCACCTGCCGGTCGCTCACCGCCGCCCCAACCCTTGCCGACCCAAACGTGGACTTCGGTTACGTCGCCAATTGCGCCCGCTTGAATCATTTCGACGACGCGTCGATAGTTATCCTCGGCGTGAATCTGGGTGCCCATTTGTGTCGCGACGCCCTGCTCTTTGGCTGCCTGGGCGACGAGTCTGGCTTCGTAGATGGTGTGTGTTAGTGGCTTTTCACAATACACATGCAAGCCGGCACGAATCGCACGGATGGTGGCCGGAGCATGATGATGGTCGGCCGCCCCGATCACCACTGCGTCAATCTTGTTGGCTTCGCTGGCAATCATTTCACGGTAATCCGCATAAGTGCGCGCGTCCGGGAATTGAGTTTTTGCCCGGCGGAGGTAGTTCGCATCCACGTCACACAAAGCAACGATGCTCTCACCTTTGACACCATCGATGTCTGCCGCCGCGCGATTCGCGGTGCCAACGCACGCGATGTTCAATGATTGGTTAGCCGCTTTGGATTCAGCAGCCGCTGTGCCGGTCCAAACTCCGGCGGACAGTGCCGCCGCACCCGCACTGGTCGTCCGCAGAAAATCACGACGATTGAAACCCGATTTGTTTTTCATGGCGATTCCAAAAAATATGGTCTTGGATTGACGCTGGCTCCCCACGAGTAAGAGCATTATTGGCAACCGATATCCTATCAGAAAACCCCCTTCACGTTTGGAAGCTGTTTTTCCGGGTTTTCTGATCAGTGTGGGGTCAGAACGTTCGACTTCAAAGTGGCCGCAGATCGCCGAGAATTCCGTTTGGTGCTATTCGCCACATTAATCTCGTGACAGGGCGTCGGTTTGCTTGACGAAATCGTCGCCGCTCCACTCTTCGTCGGCCGTGATCATCTTGGCCTGCTTTGCTTGCTCGGCCGCTTTGGCTTCGGCTTGCATGCGCACGAGTTCCGAGTGCGACGTAAAGTACGGCAAGCTATGCCCTTTGAATTCTGTAATGGACTCAAATTCGTGCTTCTCCATAAACGCCATTAACTCGTCACACATCGGCTTGATGCAACCGTATCCCATTTTCATCACGCCAGTGCAAACTTGTACGGTGTCACAACCGAGCAGAATAAACTGCGCGGCGTCGCGGCCTGTTTCAATACCGCCTATTCCGCTCAGCGAATGGCCCGAAAACTTGTCACGAATCACCGTGGCAATTTCCATGCACATGCGCAGCGCGATCGGTCGGACCGCCTGGCACGAGTACCCGCCTGGCGTTGTATAACCTTCGATCGTCGGCTCCGGACGCAACGTGTCGAGATCGACGCTCAGAACACTGCGGATCGTGTTGATGGCGCTCACACCCTGGCAGCCCGCGCGCAAGGCGGCTTCGGTCGGTTCTTCGATGTGGGTCACGTTCGGAGTCATCTTGGCCCACACCGGCACTTTGGCCGCGCCCATCACCCAACCGGCGACTTCCTCGAGAATGACGGGATCTTCGCCCATGGCCGAGCCCATTTTGCGCTCCGGCAGGCCATGAGGGCACGAGAAATTTAGTTCGAACGCGTCGACACCAACTTCTTGGCAACGTTCGACGATTTCGACCCAGGCGTCCTTGCGATACTCTTCCATGATCGAACAGATCAGCACGCCATCGGGATGTTTGTCTTTGATCCGTTTAAACTCATCGATCCACGTGGCGAAACTGCGATCGCTGATTAGCTCGATGTTCTCCCAACCGAAGATTTCACCAGACGTTTCGCTGCGCAATCGTGCGTAACGCGGATAGACGTTCTGTACTTTGTCCGCTTCCAAGCTGATTGTCTTACAAATGACGGCGCCCCAGCCTTCATCAAAAGCACGGCAAATCACGTTGGCGTTCGTACCGGGCGGACCCGAGCCAATAATGAATGGGTTGGGCATCGTGAGGCCATCAACCGTTGTGTTCAAACTTGCCATGACGCGATCCTCAGCTTTGTGTCGATACGATGGTCAAAACTTCATCCAGACAAGCGATTATGTAGTCGGCATCGTCGCGTGTAAGACACATTGGCGGTTTGATCCGCAGCGTGCTGCCCTGCAAGCCACCTTTGCCAAGCAGCAGTCCGCGCTCTTTGGCCAACTCGATAACGTCGGCACATTCCGCGCTGGCAGGCTCTTTGCTAGCGCGATCACGCACGAGTTCGACGCCGAGCATCAAGCCAAGACCGCGTACTTCGCCAATCAAGGAGTGCTTGTCTTGAAGGCCCTCCAGGCCAGCCTTTAAGTGCGTGCCGACCCGAAAGGCGTTCTCTTGAATGTTTTCTTCATCAATGACTTCCAACGTTGCCAAACCTTGAATCATGCTCACTGGATTGCCGCCAAATGTATTGAAATGGATTCGGTTCGTCAAAACTTCGGCGATCTCAGGACGTGTCGTCATGGCACCCAGCGGTACCCCGTTGCCAATTCCTTTGGCCATGGTAATGGCGTCGGGCACGACGCCCCAGTTTTGATGCGACCAATAATGCGTGCCGGTACGGCCGAAACCGCCTTGCACTTCGTCCGCAATGCATATGCCCCCATGCTGTCGCACGATGTCGTAGATGATGCCAAAGAACTCTTTGGGTGGCGTTACTGTTCCACCGACGCCTTGGATGGGCTCGCCGATGAAGCAGGCAACTTCGCCCGGTGTTTGATAAGTGATGACGTCTTTTATGTCATGGGCACATTTGAGGTCGCAGGACGGATACGTCAGCCCGTACGGGCACCGGTAACAGTATCCGGCATGGGTGTGATGCACGTTGGCCTGTTGATTACTTTTGAATTTCCAAGTGCCGTGCGCCGTCAAGCTCATCGGCACGGAAGTGCCTCCATGATAACTGTTGCGCAGTGCGATCACGTCTTGATTGCCGGTAAACTCACGTGCCGACAAGACGGCGACTTCATTTGCCTCGCTGCCGGAATTGGTGAAGTACGACTGGGAAAGGCCAACTGGCATCTTGCTCGCCAGCTTTTCGGCCATCTGACCAATGGCAGGATGAAGGTAA
>CBDUAB010000193.1:0-6454 GCA_965365045.1 uncultured Planctomycetales bacterium | reverse complement strand
CAGCAAGCAATCAACGAGTACCGTGCGACAAAACAGCAACTGAGTTCGTTCGTGTCGCAATTACCTCGAGAAGGCGGAAATCTTGATGTTAGCGTGAACGCACAACCACGCGAAAACAGCGATTTGCCGTTGGCTAGTATCGACAAACGGACCACGAATGACGGGGCGCGTACTGAGTACTGAATTTCACGTTCTAGTTAACGCTTCGACGACCAAGTCGCCGACTTCCGAAGTGCCGTAGCCCATTTTGCCGGCAGCTTGGCTCTTCATCTTTGTGCCGGTAACGATTTGGATCGCATCGTTGACGCGAGCACCTGCCTGCGGCTTTCCGGTATGTTCAAGCAACATACCGATGGCGGCGATCGCAGCGATTGGATTGATGACGTTTTGGCCTGTGTACTTCGGCGCACTGCCACCCATTGGCTCAAACATACTCGTGCCACCTGGATCAGGATTGATGTTCCCACCGGCAGCGACGCCCATGCCACCTTGGAGAATGGCGCCTAGGTCAGTGATGATGTCGCCAAACATGTTGGTTGTGACAATCACGTCGTAGTACTCTGGATTCTTGACCATCCACATGCAGCAAGCGTCGACGTGGTTATAGTCGGCTTTGACGTCGGGATATTCTTTGGCAACATCCTGGAAGGTGCGCCACCAAAGATCATGGCCGTAGGTGAGTACGTTGGTCTTGGCCACCAACGTGAGCATCTTGCCCTTGGGATTATTTCGCTGTTGCGTGTACTCGAACGCCCAGCGTATGCAGCGTTCACATCCCTTGCGAGTGTACACCGCGGTTTGGCAGGCGACTTCGTCCGCCGTGTGCTTTTTGAGGAAACCACCGACACCTGCATAAAGATCTTCGGTGTTTTCACGAACGACAACGAAATCAATGTCTTCAGGGCCTTTGCCAGCCAGTGGTGTCTCAACGCCAGGATAAAGTTTTACGGGACGCAAGTTGATGTATTGATCGAGCTGGAATCGCAACTCCAGCAACAGGCCTTTTTCCAAGATCCCAGGTGCGACCTCCGGATGGCCAACGGCGCCCAAGTAAATGGCATCGCAGGTTCGGAGCTCGTCCACAGCGCCATCCGGCAGAGTTTCATTCGTGCGCAGATAGCGTTCGCCACCAAAGTCGAATTCCTTGGTTTCGTAGCTAAAACCATCGATCTTGGAAACGGCGCCAAGCACTTTGAGTGCTTCGGCCGTTACTTCGGGACCAGTCCCGTCTCCCGCAATCACAGCAATTCGCATCGTTTACCTGCCGTTGGAGTCGAAGATCAATGAAGTGTCTCGAGCAGCCCGTTGGTTTCATCGACATGGCGCTTCGCGCGGAACGCATCGCCGCACAAAACGAAATCGGAGCATCGAGAGAAGCGACGATTGTATTACACGCGCGGCACGGTCACAAGACGCGCTGGACCGGGCAACAGACCAGAGGCTGGAGAAGGAGACAGGCCTCGCAACTGCGCTGAATGTCTAATTCTGGCTAAAGTTAAACTCGACCGAGCGCTCCTTGCCCACCGGACTCTTGATGAATCGCCGGTAACATTCGGGACAAAGATCAAAACGCAATTGCTGGTAGATGTCATCAGCAATTTCGTCATCTGCTAGATCATCGACCGATTCAAGTATCTCATGGACTTCGAGCAAGTGGTCGCGATCATCATGATCATCGCCTGTTTCCGCCAAGTCCATGGCAGCCCGCACTTCCATTCGAATTACGTACCGGAGTTCATCTTGTGGATCAATTACTCGCTTGCATCGATCACATGCGTAATGAATCACGTTGTCATCCCCCAAAATCGAAGCTCCGAGTAGCCGATACGCTCCGTCTGCATCGCTCTACTACCCAAGAACCAGCTTAGCTTCATTGCCAAGTTCCATACTAATGAGACAACGCGGTTCCAAGCAAGGCGTCCTGGCAAAGAATTCTCAGAGTTTGAGATTCTTCGCCCACCTATGCCTGCAAGGCTGGCAAGGTCGAAGACTCCGGCAGCGCCGATCACGCTGTCGTCTCCGATCACTCGCTTAGACGTGAAAATACTTTGAAATTCGATTGGAGCGTCAACTCCTGGCACGCCATCGCGCTCAATGAAACGGAATAACTGGCCCGGCGAACGTATTCGGGTTACAATCGAAAGAGTAGAAACGCAGCCAAGTTTCCGCGTTTTAGGGCTTCCCCTGGAACTGTCGAGAAATAAAACTTGGCAGTTAACGCCACGCTCGTTGGTCGTGGCAATCTTTGACACCCCTAATCCGGCGAGTGTCCGATGGACTATACGGACAGAAAACGCGGCTTGACGGCCAACGTGCTGGTCCTCAATCGCCTCTACATGGCGGTCCACGTAGTTGGCGTTCGTCGAGCGTTTTGCTTGCTCTACCGCGAATTGGCCGAAGTGATTCACATGGAAAATGGCCAATTCGCTAATTACGATTTTGAGTCTTGGCAGCTATCAAGCGAAATAAACGCTGATGAAAAGACGGAAGAACAGGACTGGATTCGCGCCGTGGCTTTCGAGCTGCAAGTACCACGTATCATACGCCTCCTTCGTTACGACCGCGTTCCGCGATACAGCCTGAGATTTAGCCGGCGCAACCTTTTTGCGCGCGACAACCATAACTGCCAATACTGCGGCAAGACGGCTCCGGCGAGCCAGTTGAGTCTCGACCATGTTGTACCACGCAGCCGCGGCGGTCCAACGACTTGGGAAAACGTCGTTTGCTGTTGCGTCGAATGCAACACGCGCAAAGGTGGCAGAACGCCCAAAGAAGCACGCATGAAACTACTTAGCAAGCCGGCCAAGCCCCGATTCAATCCGTTGTTTGCACGCAAGCTCGACAACCCAAAGTACAGAACGTGGCGAACGTTTGTAAAGACATCCAGCGCTGTGGTTGATGTTGCTTAATAGTTGGCGCGGAGAAAAGGCCAGGACAATAAACGAACCCGGCCTCATATCAGGTTGGTCTGACAACTGAATCGGAACGCCAGCGCCACGTACCATATCGGTGCGACGCTGTTTTAGGTATCCACCAACGGTTCTTTCTTCTCGGTAATCACAGGACATTGTGTTGACATTTCGGCATTCAACTCGATAAAACCCTCTTGCCCCTCCGGAAGGTTATCATCGAGGAAGATCGCTTCGACCGGGCATTCAGGTACGCATGCCTCGCAGTCAATGCATTCGTCCGGATGGATGTAAAGAATCTTGTCGCCTTCGTAAAAACACTCCACTGGGCAGACGACAACACAATCAGTGTATTTGCAACCGAAACAGGGCTGGCAAACTACGTGGGTCATTGAATAGTTCCTTTTTTACGCCATTCGCAATCGAATCCGAACGAGGTACATGGCCGAAATCCAACCATGGTATCGGCCACACAACCGCCATTGCGCCAACACATTAACCGGGGCAATCAGCGGCCGAGGCCAGCGCCTCTGACCGTCGGGGTCACCATTATTGCCGCTTACATGCGTGTCGCGAAAAAAACGGCCCAAACTCTTGCAAATAAACAACTTGACGTCCATTTGCTCGATATCACCGGAAATGTAGTGCTGGACCCAACTAATGTCAAGTATTGTGCAAGCCGTTTGATCGAATCGACTTGCTTCGCCATTCTGGCCTTTCTAAAATCGAATGATGCCTGTATTTTTCCAATTTTCCGGAAATCTTACTTCACGCTCGTCAAGACAACTTACGTCGAGACAACTCACGCATAAGTAAAGGTGGTCTTCGGTGGCCCTGTCGGAAATTGATCGCAACCTGCTGCAACGTTGCCTGACGCGTGAGCCACGTTCATGGGAGGACTTTGTTGATCGCTTTCTGGGGCTCGTCGTTCATGTGGTGGATCACACCGCTCAATGCCGTTCGATTCGCCTCACAAACGAAGACCGCGAGGATGTGTGCGCCGAAGTATTTTTGACGCTGCTGAACGATGATTTCGCTGCTCTGCGACATTTTCGGGGTGAAAGTAGCTTGGCAACGTATTTGACGGTGATTTCTCGACGTGTCGTCGTGCGTGAAATGCTCAAGCGACGAGCGACAACCCCGCTTTCCCAAGTGGAGGAGTTGGCGGCTGACGATGATGCTCCCCAGGCAGAAAAACGGATCAATGATCGGGATGAAGTTCAACGATTGCTCGCAGGCCTCGATGGCAAAGAAGCCGAAGTCGTCCGGATGTACCACCTAGAAGGCCGTTCATACGACGAAATCAGCTCATCCGTCGGTATGCCCGCAAACAGCGTCGGTCCGACACTTAGCCGTGCCCGTCAAAAGCTTCGCGAGGCGAGTTCGCGCCGCGCTTAATGCATAGCCGGCGCTGGCGACAATCGGCTCGTTTGAAATCTTGCCAAATCGATCAAAGTGTAACCCTCTTTCTCGGGCATCGACCAAAGCTGCAATCCATCCGCGGATAGTTGATTGATGAGATATCCCGAAGTTTTAATACTGAATGCCATTTGTGCCGGCGGTAGCTGAATATCAATTTGACGAGGTAGCGAAACCCCAAAGGTGGCGTCGTATTGATGGTCCGAAGCTGCCGCGGTGGCCAACAGTTGCCCTTGCGCATCGTAGACGCTCTGCTCGAGTACGAAACCACGTTGATCGTCGATCACAATGAGTCGCGTCAAATTGCGCTGGGGACCCACACCCGTGGAGCGTATCTCCAGACGACCGTTGCCGCGCGGAAACGGTCCCGACGTCGATTCGTCGGCAGTGAGCTGAACTAGACCCAGCGCTTCGATGATCCAACTCGGCGGCACTGGCATAATCTCAGCGACAGCTCCGCTTTGGAACTCCGCATGGCGGGCGAAATAGATCGCCGGGTCCGCATTGCGACGAGCCCAAAACCAAAAGACGTTGTCGTTGCTGCCCAAATCCAGCTCGTTGCCGGTTATCCGTGTCCCGGCCGTCAAACGAAGACGCAAGGGCCTCTCGAACGCCAGATCGCACTGCAGCGGCGGCACGCCCGTCACCGAAAGCATCGCACCGGTTGTCTGCAGTTGGTTAACGCGCGCGGTATTGTTATTCACGACTTGGATGATCTGATCGAGCGAAGGACTGCCGTAGAACACGGTGGGTGCCGCCGGTCCCCGCGGCGCCTGAAATCCGCGCGGGCACGTCGCCCCGCTGACAGAAAACAACATGACGGTAAACAAGAGCCACAGAAAACGCTTGTTGGGCAAAACAGCTTCCTTGCTGAATGACGGCGGTTTAGTTTGCCTGAGCAAAAAGTAGCTTGGCTAGATCTTCCTGAATCTGCTGAATTCGTTGGGCGTCAGGCTCGACGACTGGGACCCGAAACTCCATTTCCTCGCGCGGACAATAAACGACCAGGACTTCACGTCCCTGTTCGTCCTGCTCAGTATCTTCCAATCGCATGAGCCGGCGACGTACCAACAACAGGGTCAGCACATAAGCTGTGTCCTTGTTTTCGTCTCCATCGACAAGCTGCCGAAAATAGTGCCGCATCACATCGTTCGGTGCCCAGTGAAGCTTGCGCGCCGACGGGTCCGGCATTTCGGACTTCCAAAAACCAAACGCATTTTCGGGAGGCCCTTCCCAGGCATCCAACGAATAATCCTGACGAATGATTTTCGCACCGTCTTGGATTAAGACCGAATAAAACGGTTCGCCTGGCTTCAACTCACGTTCTGCAACCACACACTGCCGGGTGCAACGTTGGATTTCGAAATCGAGCACGGTTCATTCGCAATCAGTTAACGCAGGCCGCTGGTGGATCGATCGGCCAATACTACGCAAAAGGCTCAATCGACTCAATACTTGGCGCGACGGATTGATGGGTCGTAGCTAGCAGTTCCCACCGTTCACGATTCTGGGACGCGTGTTGTGAATGACTAAAGTACTAGCACCGTCGCTCCGCCCCCTTGAAATACGCTTGTCGTCGGTCTACAAAAAACCACACGAAACACCTGCACCCGTTCTTTTTCGACGAAACGACTTGTCACGTTTCGTGGGACGGATGTCAAACTTGTGGGCATCAAAGTACTTGCGGTCGGGGAACATTTGCTTTCTGGGAGACTTGAATGAGCACAACCAACATTGCCATGATCGGACAGGGATTCATGGGCCGTACACATTCCAACGCTTGGGGCCAGGTTGCCAAGTTCTTCCAACCCCCCACCAAGCCCGTGATGCATACGGTGTTCGGACAGGCCGAAGAGAACCCTCGGGCTTTTGCTGACAACTGGGGCTGGCAGAATGCTTCCACAAACTGGGAAGAGACCGTCAAGTCGGCGGAGATTGGTCTGGTCGACATTGTAACACCGAACTTCATGCATGCTCCGCCAGCAAAAGCGGCCGTGGCAGCGGGAAAGGCGGTTGCGTGCGAGAAACCGATCGCCGGAACCTTGGATGAAGCTCGCGAGATGGCCGCCGCGGCAAAAAAAGCGGGGGTCAAGACTGCCGTCTGGTTCATCTATCGCCGAGTACCG
>CBDUAB010000192.1:0-6470 GCA_965365045.1 uncultured Planctomycetales bacterium | reverse complement strand
CTACCGCGTATGCTCCGGATACTGGCGAGCAGTTGTGGTTTTGTGCATGTGAAAGAGGACGAGGGTCACCCACCGTAACTCCGGCCGGCGGTTTGCTTTTTCTAGCGAACGGTTTGTCAGGTGGCGGTGCGTACTGTGTCAGACCGGGAGGCAGCGGCGACGTTACCGAGAGTCGGCGCCTGTGGATCACGCGTCGTGGTGGTCGCGACCTGTCGTCGCCGATTGTCATCGGCGATGCCATGCTGATCATGGGTCTACGTGGAGCGATCCTGACTTGTTACGACACTCGGAGCGGCGATGAATTGTGGTCAAAACGAATTGGCGGAGAGGTGAGTGCATCGCCGATCTCATACGACGGCTTGGCGTTTTTCATGGTTGAGTCGGGTGACACCGTAGTGATCGATCCTAATTCGGAGATGAAAATCGTCGCGACAAACTCGGTCGAAGCGGCAGCTGATGAGGAATTCCGGGCCTCGATCACTCCCAGCGATGGACAACTTTTCCTGCGGTCCAATCAACACCTCTATTGTGTGGGTACAAGGAAGGAGAAAGAGACTGGCTGAGGCGGATCTAGCGGCTCCGATGAATAAGATAACCTGGGGTGCAGGAACGCACTTTCTTCAGAAGCGCGATGCGCAAGTTTTGAAGTTGCGCTAACGTGTTCAAAAGACGGTACTTGACGAAAACAACGGTAACCCGAAGAAAGTGCGTTCCTGCACCCGTGGAATTCATTCTCAGATTGATACCGAGCGACGTCAATTTGATGACAGGTGGCCGCTCCCTGCATTCCTCTAATACGCTTAATGTCTTGTTACGAAAGTGTTCGCCTGCAACGCATCTATGCTGGCATGGCATCTGCTATGGAAAGTGAATCTGTAGTCGTCGGCGACCCGAGGGGGGACTCGCTTGGTGACAATTACTCCAGGCCCCGTTTTCTATTCCAGGCCCCGTTTTCGATGGCACAAGGAGAACGAATGTGAGACTCATTCTTTTGAAACTCGTCCTTGTCGCGGTGTTCACAGCGGTCAACGTGTCCTTGGCCGCGGTCGCAGCCGAACTGACGTCAAAACAACAGACGGCCGTCGATCAGCTCATATCGTTCCATAGCCGCGGCAACTCCGTCACATTGCTCAAATCGGCGGCGACACTTACCCAACGCGCGAAACCGGAACAGTTGGACGCGATCAACGAGTACCTCCATGAATAAGATGGCCCGCCCATCTGCGAATTGATGGCGGACACGCGATTGAAACTCGTCCTTCAAGGGCAAACCAGGCATCTCCCCAAACCGACGCAACAAGAAACTCTGCTCACCATCCCCCGAATCAATGACATCGTGAGCGAAGCTGTCAACGCGGTAGACGACCAAGCGATCCTGCAAGACCCTCTACCAACTTACGATTCGCTGGACGAGTATGAAAAACTGCTGTGGGATGTCCATGTTCTCGAAAACAACCTGCGCAACGCCCTCAACATCGCAACCTATGGCGACCAAATGATGACGTTTGCCAAGCGATTCAAACCAGATTCCATGACGGCCCAGCAACAGGCTATCGCCCAGACAAACTTTACCGAGCAAATCGGCGCGCTGCGGCAAAAAACGCGGGAGATCGCGGAGCGCAAAGCCGAAGTGCGCCTCGATCGACTAATGCTGGCAGGCGAAGTGCTTAACGACTCGACCGACTTTCGGCTACGATTCACTGCCGCTCACGTCGTGGACCTCGACGGAGAGTTACTTGCCGAGTTTCTCGATGCACACAAAGGCGGTCCGTTCTCTCGTGCACGTCTCAAAGAACCCGATCTCGCTAATACGGTCGCGGACGAAGTGGCCATGCTGCGGACAGAGGCCGGCGACCTCATTGCCAAGAGCCGCCTGTTTTATACCGGACTTCACTGGTGGCAGCGGGGTCGGTATGGCCGTGGCAGCGAAGGCAATGGCATGCTCAAATCCGCCCAAGCAACCAAATCGGCTGCGGCCGCGTTCGGCCTGTTCATGCCGACCGAAACGCCAATACCTACCGATCCCTACGAAACCGGCCGCTACCAAGTCCCCCAAGTCGATCGCCGTCATCACTATGCCTGGATGTACGAGTATCGCCAAATCGAACGGCAGTTCCGCCGTCGGACCGACACCGTTGCAAGTACATCCAGCGGCTCAGTGACAACACTCTCCGAGTTTTACTGAGGCCGCAACGAGATCATTCGGGGAGTTTCCTCGAAAACGACACAAACGACGACCATTAGCCGCAAATCGGTCAGCGCCAACGATGACCGACAAGCCATGAGGCTGGTTGGCTACTACGAGTACGCAAACGCACTTAATGATCTCGATACGCTGATCAACCAATCCACGGATGAGGAGCTTTACGAGCTCGACAAAATGGTGGCAGAACGGGACGAGTTCACGGTCTACACCAATCTGTCGCAAAAGCTTTCGTCCGGCGCAAGTAGCTTGGACGAACCACGTGACGAAAAGCGCGAACAACGAGGCTTGCGTTGGGTCACCGCACTGGCGCGTACAGAACTCGGCGCGATACTGGCAGCGTCCACGGGCACACCCAAGCCATTTGAAATCGTCGCCAACCCAAAGTTTGACCTCGAACAATACCGTAAGCTGCTATTGGATGGCGCCCGAACACATTATTGGGCGTTGGCGAACGACCCACAGTTACGCGAGGTCACACGCTCGCTGAAGGTGAACACCCAAGTCCTTTCGTACGGTCGACGATTGGTGATGGCTCGTGCCATGCTGCGGGCTGCATTGGAGTCCAGTAGCAGCTATTACACACCGGTGCAGCTACGTGAATTATATTCGTGGAAAGAATCGCTCGACGAATCGCAAGCGCTATTAACCGCCAAAATACGTGCCCACATCCAAGGCACCGTATCAAAATCCGATCCCACGACGACATCGAAAGAATTCGTCTATGCCTGCGGGATCATGCTCCGGGGTGAAGCGCGCGAGGTCGCGGCTGGGACGGCCACGATTACGAATTATTAAAGATACGCATTGGACAATTCACCGAATGTGTCACTTTTCCCAGCTAAAGTTCACTCTTATTCGTGGGTCGCTGCCGCGGTCTCACGATGCTAGAATTGCATGTCGGCTTCCGGATCGACCCAAATAACAAATTGTCAGTCGAACAACCGTCATGATTTGCGGATGCGGCCATTGTCGAAATCTGCGATGATGTATTGACAGAATGAGAAGCTAAAGCGGCCTGGCAAGTGGGGCCGAGCCTTACTCGGCACGAAAGGACTCGCTATGACAGCGGTCGCAGGAGACTGGGTACGCGACGCGCGAACGGCGCTATTTGATTCAAAGACTGATTTCTTCCAGCACAAGCCATTGACCTATTGGTCGGACTTTCTGGTAAGTGTGGTCATTGCGTATGCGGCGGCGACAACGTTTTTGCTATCGCCCATTTTTTCGTGGCCCCAGATCATCGCGTTTCCCATCGCCGTATTTTGGCTGTATCGACTCGGTTCGTTGGTGCATGAGGTTGCCCATCTGCCTCAGAACGAGATGCGGGTATTCAAGATTGTGTGGAATCTCGTCGTGGGCGTTCCCACGCTGACGCCGTCGCCGTTTTTTACGGCGCATCACCGCGATCACCACTCGCAACGTATGTACGGCACGGCCGAGGATCCCGAGTATATCGTCAATGTCTGCAAACCAGGCAGCTGGCCCAACATCATTGCTTATGTCGGACTGGTTCTCCTGTTTCCGCTCGTGGTCTTTGTGCGATTTCTTCTTGCCCCGCTGACTTTTCTGCACCCGAAAATCCGCGAGTGGACGCTAACCCAGGCTTCGTCGTTGACGATGAATTGGTTGTACGAGCGCCGGTTAACTCCCCTTGACCGCAAGACGATCACAGCCATGGAGTTACTTTGCTGGATCCGCGCTACGTTGATTCCAATGGTGGTCGTGGCCGGGCTGGCGCCGTGGACTCGAATACCGTTGTTGTATTGTCTAGGGGTCAGCGTCTTAATGCTTAACCAGATGCGCCTGCTGGCCGATCATCATTTTGAAGCGAACGGAAAGAAACTCAATTTTTCCGAACACATACTTGACTCGTGTAATTACACGGGAAGAGATTTTCTCACTTGGTTGTTCTTTCCGTTCGCGATTCGCTACCATGCCCTGCACCATTTGTTTCCGTCGCTGCCCTATCACAACCTTTCGACGGCACACGCTCATCTGATGCAAAGCCTTCCGGCTGAATCACCGTACCGGACACTAGATCAGCCCGGCTGGTGGTCCGTTGCCGCCAATATCTTTCGACGCCGCACGCCGCACGCTCAAGCCAACGAGCTGATGCGGAAACCGCGCTCGGCGCAGGTCTCCAACCGCGCTCGACGCAGGTCTCCTGACCTCGCTGTAACGTCCGACCGCAGGTCTCCATAAGTGGTGACGGTTCGGAGATTCCGTGAGACCTTCGGTCGGTTTATTGTGCCGGGTCGGGAGACCCGCGCACAGCACGAGTGGATTTGCTGTCCGATTCTTTGAGCGGTACTTGCCGCGGACTGGCGAGGTAGGCGATAAGCTCGCGGACTTGCTGATGCGAAAGTTCCTGTAGCAATCCGTCCGGCATAATGGAAACACTCGAGACGGAACGGTTTTCAATCTCACCCAACGGTATCACTACTTTTTCGTTGATGGTTTGGATTGTCACTGCGTTGTCGGTTTCGGCAATGACAAGGCCCGTAATTATCCGGCCGGTTGCTGTCTCAATGACTTGCATCTGATAATCTCTGGCGACGGTGGCGCTGGGGTCAATGATGTTTTCCAGCATGTAATCGAGATTCTTTCGCTGGGCACCGGTGATCTCCGGCCCGATATCACCGCCGTCGCCGAAGAGTCGATGGCAGTTGGCGCAGGTTTTTTGAAAGATCGCGCGGCCTGTCGATCGATCCGCGCGCGATAGGGAATCGGGCGTCAATCGCCGCTTGGTATTGGCGATTAACCTTGTCTTTTCCGCTGGTGTGTCGCGCACCTCGCCCCACAGCGTCTTGACCCTTTCGGTGATGCGATCGTCGCGGAGGTTTCGTAACTGACGCGCCGTGTATGCCGTCAAGTCCGATCGTGGAACCCGCTTCGATTCGACCGCGTCCATCAGCGCCATGGCCCATGACGGTCGCGACGCCAAAGTCTGCACCGCATCGGCATGACCCGTCGCGTCGAATAAATGGTAGTTTTCCAGGATGGTCGTAGCCGTTGCCGAGTGTTCGTATTCCGCTAATCCGCGTAGCGCGGCACTCTGCGTATTGGGATCGCGGACCAATTTCAACAGTAGCGGTGCTAGATCAATCACTTTTTTAGCAACAAGCGACTGGACCGCACGGCTGCGATCGTCTCGTGCGGCAGTCCTGTCGGACGCCTGTTTGCGAAGAGCCGCTAGCGCGATCGGATCGTCAAATATCAAGGCGAGTTCAAGCGCACTTTGGCGGACCGTATCACTCGCTTGTGCCTTTAGCTTTGCATAGACTTTTGGCCAAGCGTCAGGCATGCTGATACTGCGACGGCCTTGGAATCCTTGTAGGATGCCCGCGAGCAGGTCTTGTTGCATCTGTCCGTCATCGCAATCGCCCAACAGCATTACAAGAGAATTCAAGCCCTTAACGGTCGCGGCGCTACCAGCCACTCGACGCGCAACATGCCGTCGCACTAAGGGAATCGCGGTCGTGGCGGCCAAAGCCACAAATCGCTGCGGATCATTGTCAAGCAGTGGTTCGACTCCATACCAGATCATCAATGGCAAATTTGCGTCGTTCGCATCCTCCGCTCTCGCTGCCAACGCTTCGGCAAGCGGCCAGCGCTGATGTGCGTCCAGTCGTTGCAAGACACTTGCTAGGTGAAGCCTTACAAAGGGCGAATCACCGCCGGCCGCCAGTTCTCGAAACCGCCCGAGTGCGTCCAAAGGCGGATCACGATCTTCGCAAAGCAGTCTGACGGCCCACGATCTGACATATTCGCTGTCGTGGCTCAGTTGACGGATGAGGAACTCGTCACTTAAACCACCAGTCACGTACAACGTCCAGAGCGCCCGAAGCTTGCGAGGAACATCAGCCTGTTGCGCGAAAAGAGCATGCAGATTCTGATGAACCTCCGACATATCGTGCCTTGCCGCCGTACGCTCGTGCAAGAGCCGGCGCGCGTGTCGGACGTACCAGTCATTGCGGTGTAGTTGCAGATTGACGAGCTCACTGTCACTTAATAGCGCGAGATTGATTTCCGTGGCGGTGGGTTTGCCGAAAGCGATTTTGAAGATCCGGCCAGTATGACGTCGCGTGTTCTTCACGCTGTGGCATTCACCCGTATCGGACCAGTCACTGGCGAAGACTGCGCCGTCCGGCCCGTATTGAATGGAGACTCCCATATACCAGGGATCCTGGGAGCGTAATAAATCGGGCCTGTGCGACGCCGTATAACCCGAACCGGCCCGCAGCAGAATATCGTTGTTGATCCG
>CBDUAB010000191.1:0-6528 GCA_965365045.1 uncultured Planctomycetales bacterium | reverse complement strand
TGCTGCCGTAATCGGCGGATTTCATCTTCGTAATCTTCGGGCACGATAACCTACATAAAGATCCCAAAAAAAAGAGTCCGGGGCTGCTAGTAACGCGAGCTGCCGGACTCTGCAAATTCGATCGCGAGAATCAATCCAATCACTCGGTCGCGACTTCTTCTTTCATTGCTCGCTTGCGACTCAATTTGACACGATCATGGTCGTCCACATCGATGACGATGACGGAAATCGTGTCGCCCACATTGCAAACGTCCGTGACATTGCTGACGTAACCTTCGTCAAGTTCACTAATGTGGCACAAGCCATCGCGGCCCGGCAGAATCTCCACGAACGCGCCGAAGTCCTTCACGCTGGTAACGCGACCTTCGTAGATCTTGCCGATTTGCACCGAAGCAGTTACAGATTCCACCGCCTCCATCGCTTTCTCTGCCCACTCGGCGTTCGGGCTGGCAATGGTCACGGTACCGTCGTCGTCAACTTCGATGACGGCCCCAGTCGATTCCTGAATGCCACGAATGTTCTTACCGCCAGGCCCGATGAGCATACCAATCTTATCGGGTGGGATTTTGGTCTGTAGCAAACGTGGAGCGTATTGTGAGATTTCTTCTCGCGGACGCGAGATCGTCGTCAGCATTTTGCGTAGGATTTCGATCCGTGTTTCACGTGACTGGGTCAATGTTGCCGCGATGATCTCTTCGCTAATACCGTCAATCTTCAGATCGAGCTGAATCCCGGTAATGCCTCTCTGCGTACCGGCGATCTTGAAATCCATATCGCCAAAGTGATCTTCGGTGCCCAGAATGTCCGTCAGCAACGTCCAATTATCGCTTCCTTCGAACACCAGACCTATCGAAATCCCAGCGACCGGGTTGCTAATCGGCACACCCGCATCCATCAGCCCCAACGTGGCGCCGCAAACCGATGCCATGGAACTGGAACCGTTTGATTCCAGAATGTCGGAAATAACACGGATGGTGTAAGGAAACTCATCAGGTTCTGGTAGTACCGGCTTTACGCTACGCTCTGCCAGCGCACCGTGGCCGATTTCACGACGACCCGGTCCGCGAATTGGGCGACATTCTCCAACCGAAAACGGTGGGAAGTTGTAATCCAACATAAACTTTTTGGAATACTCTTCACCCAAGCCGTCCACACGTTGCTCATCACGTGACGTACCGAGCGTGATCGAAATCAGCGTCTGGGTCTCGCCACGCTGAAAAATGGCCGAACCGTGAGTTCGTGGCAACACGCCGATGTGACAATCCAATGGGCGTAATGTCTTCGCATCGCGGCCATCTGGACGCGTGCCAGCAAGGATTAAATCACGCACGACACGACCTTCCAAATCGTGCCAGCGATTGCCCAATACCTTGGGACAGAGCGCGCCGTCCGCGTCTGGATCGGGTATCATTTCCGCGGTTACGCGAGTGCTCAACGCCGCGACGGCATCCGCCCTGGCTTGCTTGCCGGGCGTCTGCTGTGCCTGCTTGAGATCGTCGTAGTACTTTTGCTTGAGTTGCGTGAAGATACCGTCATCTTCGGGAGGCTGAAAATCCTGCTTGATGACGCCTACCTTGTCGTACAGCTCTTGCTGCAGGTCGCAGATCTCCCGAATGTACTTGTGGCTCTCCTTGATTGCGTCGAGCATCAGATCTTCCGGCATTTCACGGGCAAAGCCTTCGATCATCAAAACGGATTCTTTGTTTCCCGAAACGATCAAGTCCAATTCACTTTCTTCGAGTTCCTCGACCGTGGGAAAAGGGATCCACTGTCCGTCGGAACGTCCGAGACGAATCGAAGCAACGGGGCCTTGGAATGGCAGCGGTGAAATGTGCAAAGCCGTCGCCGCGCCGTTCATGGCCAACACGTCGGCGTCGTTCACGCCGTCGCTGGAAAAAACAAAGCTCTGGCACTGAACTTCGTCGTTGTAACCATTGGGGAACAAAGGCCTGATGGGACGATCCATCATCCGCGCGGTAAGCGTTTCCTTGGTGGAGGGTCGACTCTCCCGTTTGAGAAAACCCCCAGGGAATTTGCCGGCCGCTGAAGTCCGCTCGCGATAGTCGCACATGAGCGGAAAGAAATCGATACCTTGTCGAGGCGCCCCCGTTGCCACGGCGTTAAGCACCATGGTATCGCCGTAGCGAACCATCACACATGCAGCCGCTTGTTTCGCCAAATAACCTGTCTCAAAGGACAGCGTCGCATTCCCAATTCTCTTTTCAACCTGAACTTTCACAGAATTCATCCTTCCTTACTGACATGTCCCGGAAGAACGAGCGCGTGATAGAAGAGAGAATCAGGAGACGCATAGCCGGCGGGCGTAGCGTACCAGTTAAGAAAAGCGGTACGCTAGAACTCCAAAACGTCGCTTCCATGCAACCGGTAACGACGCGTCGCGGGCCGAGCGATATCTTCTTACTTTCGAATCTCAAGCCTTGTGATGATGTCAATGTACCGCTTGGGATCGACTCGCTTGAGGTAATCCAACAATCGGCGCCGTCGACTAACCATCATCAAGAGACCACGCCGGCTCGCGTAGTCCTTCTTGTGAGTTCGCATGTGCTCCGTCAGGCCGTTGATCCTGGTCGTCAGGATGGCAATTTGAACCTCCGGCGAACCGGTGTCCACATCACCCTGCTTGAACTCGTGAATTAAGTCTGTTTTTCGCTCTTTCGTAATGGTCATGGAATATCCGTGACTCCTACGCCCCGGTGCGACGCTTGGCCGATGGCCCGGTAGCACCTCTCTCAGTCAAATGCACACTCTCCAGAACAAACTAACAACATTACCGTCTTACAACTCGTTTTTTATTTAATGTTTAATCGGTCCAATTTAGCAGTTGGCCCGACTTTTGCAACCGCACATGAAAACGCGCGAGACCCGCCCGCTTTTCCACCTTCCCCGTGCCAAGCTGGAGGAGAGCGGGGAGGGGAGCGGGCAGCGACGGCTGGGGATGCTTCCCACGGTACCTGGCGCGTGCAATTGGGCCATAATGCGGCTAGATTACGGAGGAATTGCGTCACCATTTGTGATTCTGGGTCGCGGTTGTGCCCAAATTTGATGCCCAAATCTTGAAATCGGAAACATATCCAAATGACTGAAATCCCAGAGATTCAAACGGGATTTGCTCCAAACACGATGCTTGACCTCGCCTCGGAAATCAGCGCAGCCGTGAACCACATACGAGGCAAATGGCCGCCGACACCACGCGCTGGCATTGTTTTGGGCAGCGGTCTTGGTGGTCTTGTCGGTTCGATCGATTCGCAGGTGACGATTCCCTACGCGGAGATTCCACACTTCCCCTCGTCAACTGTGATGGGACACGCCGGTGCGCTCGTCTGTGGGCAAGTCGATGGCCTGGCGGTGGTCGCCATGCAAGGACGTTTTCACCTCTACGAAGGCTACTCCGCCGTCCAAGCAACCTTACCGATTCGCGTAATGAAGGGTCTCGGCATCGAGTTGCTGATCCTCTCAAATGCCAGTGGTGGCCTCAATCCACAATATGAATCAGGCGACGTGGTGGTCGTCGACGATCAAATCAATCTGATGTTTCGAAATCCGCTCATTGGCATCAACGACGATCGGCTCGGGCCGCGCTTTCCCGACATGAGCCGCCCATACAGTCCGATTTGGATCGAACGCGTTTTGCAAATTGCTCGCGACCGCAATATCACCGCCCACCGAGGTATCTATGCCGCATTGTCCGGCCCGACATACGAAACGCGCGCTGAATACCGGATGCTCCGCCGTCTCGGCGCCGATGTGGTCGGCATGTCCACCGTACCCGAAACGACCGTGGCCGTTCACGCCGGCATTCCAGTATTGGCTTTGTCCATCGTGACGAATGTCTGTAAACCTGATTCGCTCGACAAAACATCCGGCTCAGAGGTCGTGCTGGCGGCGCAGAGCGCCGAACCCAAGCTGCGACAGATCGTGCTCGAAGTGCTGGGAATGTTGGCGGTTGAGAGACAAGAACTGAGGACTATCCTTTCGTGAATCCAGCATTCATAATCGCTCGCAAACGAGACGGCGAAGAACTCACGGACCAAGAAATCCAGGCTTTCATCGGTGGCTTCACAACCGATGAAATCCCGGCATATCAGATGTCCGCCTTAGCCATGGCGATTTACTTGCGCGGCATGACGCCGGCCGAAACAACCGTCCTCACTCAAGCAATGTTGGACTCAGGCGTTCAACTCAAGTTTCCCCGCACGGCGCCACCCACCGTCGACAAACACTCCACCGGCGGCATCGGAGACAAAGTGTCACTTATCCTCGCGCCGCTTTTGGCGTGCTGCGATCTGTGGGTACCGATGATCTCCGGTCGTGGTCTCGGCGCGACCGGTGGCACGCTTGATAAACTCCAATCCATCCCGGGCTTTCGCACCGATCTTTCGCTGGAGGAAATGCGCACCATCCTCCAGCGAGTTGGATGCGTTATTAATGGAGCGACCGCCGAACTGGCGCCGGCCGACAGAAAGCTCTACGCCCTGCGCGACGTCACGGCCACGGTCGCGTCAATTCCATTGATTACGGCCAGCATAATGAGCAAAAAGCTGGCCGAAGGCCTGCGTGCTTTGGTCCTGGATGTGAAGTGCGGCAGCGGCGCATTCATGAAGACACGCGACCAAGCACGTCAGCTCGCCGAATCGCTAGTTGCCGTTGGCCGCCGGATGGGAGTGGCCACGTGCGCCATGATCACGGACATGAATCAGCCGTTGGGACGGATGGTTGGGAACACAGTCGAGATGAACGAATCGCTCGCTGCCTTGACCGACGAAGCCGACGCCGCGGCGGATCTGATGCAAGTGACGCTGGCACTAGGCAGCGAGGCCCTTCGTCTCACCGGAAGATGCGAAAACCGTGAATCCGGGATTGAGATTCTAAAAGGCCACCTCGCATCGGGTGCCGCCCTGAAGAGATTTCGGGAGATGATAACGGCCCAAGCTGGCAACCTGGATGCTCCCAGGCCGCTTGCGTCTGAATCTCTGGTCGAATCAAGCGACGATGGTTTCGTTGTGGCCGTTGATGCCGAACAAATCGGCCGCGCAGTAATTGCCATGGGCGGCGGACGTCGAGAAATGACGGACCGGATAGACCCCAGCGTTGGCTTGGAAATGCTCGTGCGCATTGGCGACCGCGTCTCCGCTGGACAGCCACTCATGCGACTGTTTGCCCACGAATCCCAGCGAATCAAAATAACCGAAACTCTGCGGACCGCAGTTACCGTCGGCGACATGTATGTGGAACCGCCTGTCCTGATCGCCGAAACAATTTACTGAGTACCAGGTACCGAGTACTGATCAGTGACCACTGATCACTGATCACGGCGCCTTCTCCGCCGAAACTCTCGATCGCCGCGCTCCATCCGCCACACATAGAACGCTATCCCGACCAATAATATAACAAACATTCCACCAAATACGCGTCCCCAAACTCGGTCACTCGCTCCCTCGAATTCAAACGGCTTCAGTTCCAGGCCAATCAATAATGGACTCAACTGCAGCCGATCTGGTCCATCAGACATGCCCGGGGCGGTCGCCGACATATACTGCGAGCGATAGGTCCAGTGCTTCAAGAAAAAACCCGTCACGCGCACATTCGTGTGAATCTTCTCACCCACCGGCATCCAGTCAGGTAACGTGCGCAAGCAAACGACAACCGGATAACGATGAAATACTTTGTCTTCGCCTCTTTGCGCATCCACAAAGCGTACGGTCATCGCCGTGTCGGTGAAAATCTCCACTTCGTAGTAATGCCGGATCCCGAAACGCATCACGATGTCCGGATCATCCACTTCGATGCGAATCGCCCGCCGCGCGGTACCAACGAGCGAATACAAACGCCCGCGGTGATCTCGCGGTTCCTGCAACAGCGCCGTAACGTCGGGCTGGGCAACCGCCCGCTCGGTGAGAAAATCGTGTGGCAGTTTTGACATCGTATGTAACAATTGATAGAAGCACTCGCGATCGTGGACCGTCAACGGCCGGCGATCTTCCACTGCCGAAAACTGCGCGACATCCATGCCGTAATCGGCCAACGCGACGTGATCGGCAGTTATTCCTGTCGCAGGATCAACGTCATCTGGATGCCAAGCGACCGAATTGGTGACCAGCACGACAGTCGGGTTTCCGTCCTGGAGCGCACCCAGTTGCAGAAACATTCCCGACAAGCTTCCCCGCTCGACCAACATGAGCTGCGCTGATCTCGCGTTCTCTAGCCGGTTCGCCCAGACACTGGGAATTGTTCGAGAATAGACGATCGCGGCCGGCGCGGGTTCTGCTGAAGAAAACTCAAGCCGATAATAGTGGTCAAAATTAAACCGTTGGACAAAAGGTTGGGGCACCTCAATCCTTTGCACGTGGGCCACCGAACCCGTAAGTTGGACGAAAGCGCCACGATACTGCCCCGGTCGATCCAACAGGTCTTGCCAATTCGGTTCCCATTGCTGCCATTGATGGATTTTGTGCAGTGGAAAACTTGGCATGCGGTACAACAATCGCAATAACGTGGCCAAACCGTCGG
>CBDUAB010000190.1:0-6539 GCA_965365045.1 uncultured Planctomycetales bacterium | reverse complement strand
GCACTGCCTCGGGCAATCAACTACCTCTTCGGCTCAAATCGATAATGGGCCATCCTACCGTCAGGCGCTAAGTGCATTCTTGGATAGAGAGGAATTGTGAGATGGTCGCCACTCGAACGCCAAAATCCGTCTTTCCAAACTTGTTGGTTGGTGTTGACGCCACCCGCTCCTCCGGTGAACGATCCTGAAATCACCAGTACCCCGCCATCTGCGAGGGTGATCAGTGTGGGGTACCAACGACCTTTGTTCGTGGGAGCAGCCTCTGTCAACGTATTTGCCTCCGGATCGTAGATTGCGGCTCTTTTTTCCCCTACGCTGTCCAGAATGTGAACTCCAACAGCGAACAAAAGTCCGTCGGCCAAGAACGTGTGCCCGCCACAAAAAAGGTTGAAGCCCGGCCGGGCAACGCCGTGAAGGATTTTCGCTCGAGTTTTTCCGATGCCTCGGTCCCAGGCTCTGCTTTCCCTGTTGTGTCCAGTAAACTCGTAACGGAAATCAGATTTCCTATCAGTTTGGCCTGCTCGTCGCATCGCCCGCGACAGATAAGTAACCGATACATCAACTACATTCGTAATCGTTCGATCGTCCAACACATTGCCTGTCCTTTTGTTCTTTTGCTGTGACGGTTACGTGAAAAAGTGGAAAGGAAAAAAATAACTCGGACGAACATTTTCCGTCAGCCGTTGCGTCCTCCGTTGAAGTGCCCCGCCGAGTGGTTTATCAGCCGATAGAACCTTAGCCCTTCTTGGACCACGAGTCTGCCAATGCTTCCGTCCAATTGGTACACTTCTGGAAGCGCCGATTCGTGTCGACAAATGACATCGAGCGCTTCAGGTTTCCAAAGAGAAAACAGAAACGGAATGCCACATTCGCCAACGCCTCTTACCTCACCAACACCAGGATAATTGGCATCAATAAGTGGGTCCGTGAACCAATGCGGATGGCAGGGATAACAGATTTCCCCCTGCCAATCGTACAACGGAGAAACTGCTCCAGTCATCGGCAACGTCTCGAACGCTCTCGTCATGGCGGCCAACGTTGTAAAGCGCGGGACGGCGTCTGCCTCGATGATGTTGGTCACGTCCGCCTCGAACAGCCTGGCTAAAGCAACTCCTCGGATAAGAGAGCCCTTTAGAGAGTTTCTGGTCGGCGTCGTTTCCACGATGACGTCGTCGCTTTTCAGTCCCTGAAGAGCGTACGCCGAGTCTGGATCATCACATATCAAGAACACGCGATAAGCGTCAAACAGCTTGGGATAACTCTCTTCACACCACCTGCACGTGTCTGCGATCAGCTGGGTGAATCTGTGAATCGGTACAATGGCTGCGATGCGCATTCATAATCCAGTTTCTTGGACGACAGTGTCAGACGGCGCCCATTGAAAGGTTTCCAATGAACGCCGCCCTCTGACCCGCGTTCAGGGATAAGTCCAGTTATTTGAGTCAACCGTTGCACTGGCGATGATAGTGAGGCCAATGTGACCAGGCACGCGATGCGGAGCGGATGGAACTTCCCCGCCACGGCAGTTATAATGGCATTCGAATGCACGATGAATACTGCCCGTGGTTAAGTTTGTCGCGGTCATTGTCGCCTTTCGGTCCGCGCGAGCAGCGATTGTTCGCGGAGAACAACGACAATCGTGGCCGCGGCCAGTATAGGTTGTGTTGACGACTTCGCGGAATTGTCTTCGCCAAGAGGCTGCAGGACGATGAATTCATGGATCAACACCTACTTGCGGATTAACTGGTGAAACCGGGTCGATGGATGACAATAGCAAGTTCGACGAAACGCGCCATCTAGCGGATGACGAGGGCCGACAGCTTCAGGAAACGGCTTTTGCGGCGGACGCGAAGGCCGGTGTGCAAACGCATCCACTTAGTATTGGCCGCTACCAGATCAACCGTTTGTTGGGCCAAGGCGGATTCGGCAAGGTCTACTTGGCGCGCGATGAACAGCTCAGGCGCGAAGTCGCCATCAAAGTGCCACATGCCCACCTAGTCCGTACCGCGGCGGATGCCGACGCTTATCTGACGGAGGCCCAGGCGGTTGCCGGTCTTGATCACCCACACATTGTTCCCGTATTTGATGTCGGCAGATCCGAAGAGTGTCCATGCTACATTGTCTCGAAGTATATTGAAGGCGTCAGCCTGACAGAAACCATCAAGCATTCTCGCCCCTCCCCTACACAAGCCGCCGAGTTGATCGGCACCGTGGCGTCGGCGCTTCATCATGCTCACACGCGCGGTCTGGTGCATCGCGACGTAAAGCCCGGCAACATCTTGATTGACAAGACCGGCACGCCCTACGTCGTCGACTTCGGCATGGCACTGAGGGAGGCCGATGTCGGCAAAGGGCCTCGCTATGCCGGAACACCGGCGCATATGAGCCCGGAACAGGCGCGAGGTGAGGGGCATCGAGTCGACGGCCGCAGCGATGTATTCAGTTTGGGCGTTGTGTTGTACGAACTGCTTGTGGGACGTAGCCCGTTCCGGGCGGACGAGCAGGTGGAACTGTTGGAGCAAATCGCAACTCATGAGCCTCGGCCTCCACGGCAGTATGACGACGGAATTCCGAAGGAACTCGAACGTATTTGCGCAAAGGCAATGGCAAAGCGGGCCTCGGAACGATACACCACGGCAAAGGACATGTCGGAGGATCTGAAGAGTTTTCTGATCCAGCACGGCGAAGACCATACTTCGTCCACAGTGTCCGAAATGGGCCACGGATTGCCGCGAACTCTTGTACCGGCATCCGATTCGACTGCGTCAAGTATTGCTCCCACGGTTGACATAGGCTTGGGTTCTTCGCTGAGTAGTCCACAGATTAGAATTGTTCCGAAAGGCCTGCGTTCGTTTGATGAACACGACGCGGATTTTTTCCTGGAACTGCTGCCTAGTCCACGTGATCGCGACGGGTTGCCTGACAGCATTCGATTCTGGAAAACGCGGATTGACGAGACCGATGCCGACTCGACATTCTCGGTGGGATTGATCTATGGCCCGTCGGGCTGCGGAAAGTCATCGCTTGTCAAGGCAGGGCTGCTTCCACGACTTTCCGATCGTGTGATTTCGGTGTATGTCGAATCAACCGCCGCGGAAACAGAGGCGCGACTGCTGAGGAGTTTACGCAAGAAATGTGCCGTATCGCCTGACATCGGTGAGTTAAAAGAGACGCTCGCGGTTTTACGTCGGGGCCAAGGAATTCCCGCGGGCGGAAAGGTGCTCATTGTTCTGGACCAATTCGAGCAATGGCTGCACGCCAACGACAAAGAAAAAGACACGGCGTTGGTTCAAGCCCTCCGGCAATGTGACGGTGAACGCCTGCAGTGTATCGTCATGGTGCGGGATGATTTCTGGTTGGCCACAAGTCGGTTTATGCGGGAATTAGAAATTCGCCTGCTCGAAGGGCACAATATTGCCTTGGTCGATCTGTTCGATGTCGATCACGCCACCAAGGTCATGTTCGCCTTTGGCCGAGCGCTCGGGAAACTCCCTGATAACAGCCGTGATATGACGAGGGAACAGCAACGTTTTCTAAGACAATCGGTCGATGACCTATCGGAAAGTGGGAAAATCATCTGCGTGCGTTTGTCGCTGTTCGCGGAAATGATGAAGGGCAAGCCGTGGACGCCCTCTTCGCTCAAACAGGTGGGTGGCACCAAGGGAGTCGTGTCGACGTACTTGGAAGAAGCTTTTAGCGATTCGACCGCGTCGCCGGAACACCGGTACCATCAAAAGGCCGCCCGCGCGGTCCTGAACGCTCTGATTCCTCAATCGGGCACGGAAATCAAGGGACGGATGCGCTCTTACGACGAGTTGTTGCAGGTCTCGGGCTATGCGAATCGCCCCCGGGACTTCGAAACGTTGGTGAATGTCCTGGACAGCGAAATCCGTTTGATCACCCCCACGGATCCTGCCGGTGTGGAAGACGAAGATGACTCGCCACGGCAGGCCGCTGCCGGTCAAAAGTACTACCAGCTCACGCATGACTACCTAGTGCATCCGTTACGGCACTGGCTCACTCGCAAACAAAAGGAAACGGTGCGCGGTCGTGCCGAACTTCAGTTGGCAGAGCGTGCCAGTTGGTGGCACGCCAAACGGATCACGCGGCATTTGCCACCGTGGTGGGAGTGTCTGAAATTCCACGTGCTGACAAGTTCTCGGAATTGGACATCCGACCAGCGCGCCATGATGCGAACGGCGGCCTGGCATCATGGGATTTGGGGGTCGGTCCTCATCATCGTGCTCGTCCTGGCAGCCTGGCAACTGCGAGAAGCGAACGGTCGATTTCGGGTTCAGTCGTTGCGCAACGATCTGTTTTCCGCTCAGGTCGCGGAATTGCCCGAGATCATTGCAGATCTGCAACCTTATCGGCGTTGGGCCAAGCCCCTGTTGGAGGCATCCGCACGAGAATCCGACGCCGCGCGCGACGCCAGTAAGCTCCTGCGCTGTAACTTGGCTCTGTTGTCCGTCGACGCTACCTACTTGGAGCCAATCTACGAGGAACTGCTACGTTGCCCGGACGATGTCTTTCCGATTGTCCGAGATGCACTGGCAAAGCAGTTGGCTTCCGAAGACTTGAGTTCCAGATTGTGGCGTGTCGCGAGCAGTCGCAGTTCCACGGATGCCCAGCAACTGCGGGCGGCATGCGCGTTGGCTAGCTACGCACCCGACGATGAACGCTGGTCCGGCGTCGCAGATCAAGTGGCTAACCAGCTGGTCGTGTCTTCACAAGTCCTGCCTCAGGCGTGGGTGAAAGCACTGCAGCCCGTGCACGCCGTGCTGGCGCGCCCCTTGGCGGACATCATCGAGGACCATCAGCGTAGCGATCGCGAACGGTCGATGGCGACTATGATCTACGCCCAATGTGTTGACCACCGGCCCGAATTGGTGTCCCAGCTGAAATCGCGTTTGAAAACCGCTCCGCCATCGGAAAGCACAAGCGAAGAATACTTGGCCTGGGCATCGAGCAGGACTAATGTGGCGGTCGCCTTGCTGTGGATGGATCGGTTCAACGACGCCCGTGGTGCGTTACAGCATCGAGGCGACCCAACTGTTCAGACGGCCATCATTCACCGTGTCGCCTTGGCGGGTGTGAGACCAGCGACGTTGCTCGATGGAATGCGAGATGAAACCGATCACTCGGTCCGGCAGGCGATCGTCTTGGCTCTGGGTAGCTATGGAATGAATCAATTCAGCACCCAGCAGCGTGGTGCACTTATCCGCCGTCTGCGAGAGATGTATGTCAGGGAATCAAATGCCGGAGTGAAAAACGCGGTCCAATGGTTGCTAGGAGAGTGGGGCGATGAAAGTCAATTGGAACAAATGGACCAACAGCTTGTTGAGGGCCAGCCGGATTCGGAGCGGAATTGGTACATGAATGCCGCCGGCCAAATGATGATTGTCATCCCGGCGGGACAATCAACAGAACTTGTTGACAAGTCGGTCCAGGGGGGATTGGCGCGGACCCCGCGAATTCCGCATCGCTTCGCTGCCGCGGCGACCGAGGTGACGGTGGATGCCTATGCGCGATTTTTGGAAATGCGCCCCGATATGAGTTACGCCCATCGAAAGCCTCATGGCCCGACAACTGATTGTCCCGTGAACTCCGTGAAATGGTACGAGGCAGCCAGCTTTTGCAACTGGTTGAGCGAGCAGGAGGGAATTGAAGAGGAAAACAGGTGCTACCTACCTAATGAATCCGGTCAGTTCGCATCAGACATGCGAGTCGCCGACGACTTCTTGGCTCGCACCGGATACCGCTTGCCGACAAATGCCGAATGGGAATGTGTTTGCTTGGCGGGTGCCACGTCCGATTATTTCTTTGGACGGGACGTGGAGATGACCGAGTCGTATGAATGGTGCTCCGCCAATTCTGGCGGCCAAACGCACCCCGTTACTGAGTTGAAGCCCAATGCTTTCGGACTATTCGGCACCCTAGGGAATATTTGGGAATGGTGCCAAGATTCCGCTGAAGCTGACGCGAATGCCGACGACGGGACGGTCCGCGACTCCGAGCGTCGGCTAATTGCCGGTGGCACGTTTGACGACCCACCAGAGTCGTTTCGCCGCGCTTGCCGCAGCATACTTCCTCCTCATTCTCCCAGTGTTTACGTAGGGTTTCGCGTATTCCGCACGCTCGATTAAAGGACGCGTGAAAGACGGTCGTCATTCGCAATTCTCTCAGGTCGCAACGGCGATCATCCGTACCAATAGTCGGTTTGCAAATCGGAGGGTCTACAATCAAATTTGTGATGTGACAGCATACCTATCTGTTGTGCCAACCGCTCGTAGTCCTGTGGCGTGTTGGCATCATGGAACAGTACTTGAGCAGACGGCGTGTAGCGCCCCTTGGTCACTAGTTCCCAGGGATGCAACCGACCGTCCAACCGGTCGACGATGTCATCCCAAATGACCAATTCCGTGGCCCAATGGACTCGACGCGGCGTAAGATGCGCCAGCACATCCGGCCGATACCATGATTCGACACGCAGCCCAACCGCTTCCGTCCTGATAGGCCAACCCACGTCCTCACAAGGC
>CBDUAB010000189.1:0-6550 GCA_965365045.1 uncultured Planctomycetales bacterium | reverse complement strand
GCCGACGTCGATATCACGGCCGATCCGATGGAAGTCGGGCCGACATGCCACTACATGATGGGCGGCGTGCGCGTCAACGCGGAAACACAGCAATCATCCGTGCCGGGACTGTTTGCCGCCGGCGAAGTTGCCGGGGGTATGCACGGATCGAATCGTTTGGGTGGCAACTCTCTGTCCGATCTGTTGGTGTTCGGCAAGCGTGCCGGTGAATTCGCAGCCCACTACGCCCGCGAAACGGCGAAGCTGGGTGAAATCAACCAGGACGACATCGCACGAATCGCGACGGAATCATTGAAGCCGTTTGACAATTCTGCCGGCGAAAATCCCTATACCGTTCACGAGCAGCTCCGCTTGGAAATGCAGAAGCTGGTGGGGATCGTTCGTACCGAGGAAGACTTGAAGTTGGCGCTCGATAAACTCACAGACCTGCGCGACCGCGCAGCCAAAGTGAAAGTCGGCGGTAACATCCAGTTCAATCCCGGCTGGCATTTGGCGCTTGATCTGAAAAACATGCTCGACATCAGCGAATCGGTTACACGTGCGGCCTTGGAACGCACCGAAAGCCGCGGCGCGCATACGCGTGAAGACCATCCGGAGTCCGATGCTGAATGGGGAAAAGTGAATCTTGTCGTCCGCCAAACCGACAGCGGAATCGACGTGCGGCACGAGCCACTGCCCGAGCTACCGGATGACTTAAAACAGCTGCTAAACGAGGAGTAGAAGGCCGAACAACACTAGCCCGACGCGCGAGCGAGGGACACTAGTTTTGCGTAACCTCGTGGAATGCCAAACCTTGTGTCCCTCGCTCGCGCGTCGGGCTAGTGTCCTATTTTTCGCGCACAGTGATTTAGATTTAGGCAAGGCCCTTATGAACAGGCGAACTATATGGCCGACGATGCAACACTGAAGATCTATCGCGGCGACAACGAACAAGGCGAAATGGTCGAGTATACAATCCCCGTGGCGCCGGGAATGGTCGTATTGGACGCTGTGCACACGGTGCAAGCCATGCACGCGCCGGATCTTGCTGTGCGTTGGAATTGCAAGGCAGGCAAATGCGGATCGTGCGGCGGCGAAGTGAACGGCAAGCCGAAACTCATGTGCATGGACCGCATGGACAACTATCCTGATGACAAACCTATTTCGATTCGGCCGATGAAATCGTTTCCAGTGGTCAAGGATCTGGTCTGCGACGTCTCTTGGAACTACGAAGTCAACAAAAAGATTCCACCTATCAAGATCCGGGATACTGGCGACGAGGACCCGAGGTTTTCGCAGGAAGAAGCGGACCGAGTGCAGGAGTTTCGGAAGTGTATCGAGTGTTTCCTCTGTCAAAACGTTTGCCATGTGTTGCGTGAGCACGATAAGAAACAAGAATTTGGTGGTCCCCGGTTTTTTGTTCGCGCCGCTGGTTTGGAAATGCATCCATTGGATCAGGAAAACCGTTTGGGCGTCTTGAAGGACGAATTGGGCCTCGGCTACTGCAATATCACCAAATGTTGCACGGAGGTTTGCCCTGAGAACATCATGATCACGGATAATGCGATCATTCCGTTAAAAGAACGTGTTGTTGACGAATTCTATGATCCAGTGAAAAGGCTGTTTCGCATTGTATTTCCGAATACGTGATTCACCATCTTTGTCAGGAGTTTCCGATGGTTGAACCAAAGCTGATTTCCAAAGCCGGAATCCCGACCGCGCTCGAAAAGGCAACTCGTTACCGTCTGCTCAACGAACCGTTGCAGGCCGAAAGTATCTGCCGCGACATCTTGACCGTTGAGCCGGAAAACCAGCAAGCGTTGATTACATTGCTGCTTGCCGTGACCGACCAATTCGACAAGGAACTTGCCGGCACATTTGACACGGCCAAAGCGATACTTCCCAGCATCCAGGGTAACTACGAGCGCGCGTATTACGAAGGGATCATCAACGAACGCTGGGGAAACGCACACCTCAGTAAAGGAACGCAGACATCTATCGGTTGGTACCGTGCCGCGATGCGTTCGTACGCGAAAGCGGAACAGCTCAGCGAACCCGATAACGACGACGCCGTCCTGCGCTGGAACACATGCGTTCGTATCATGCAGCGATATGATTTCGCGCCTGAAGATATGACGCATGATATCCACGGCGAATACGGCGACGACGTGCCGTTACGTTAGCGTAACAAGCACTTTCCGACGCAAGAGATCTTTACGTCGTGCTTGACGGATAATCTTAACCCGTATGACTACGCCACAGACGCAGGGGCATGAGGCCGATGATGACGACGATCACATTGATCAGTGCGAAGATTCCAAGATAGAGGAGAACGCCTTCCGTAAATCCGTACGAGTGCAGACCGATTCCCAATTCATTGACGCCAAACCAGGACCAACTGGTTGTGATGTTGCCCAGCACCGCGAGCACGGCGAGACCACGAGCGCCGACCATGCCGCCCCAGCGGGCGTGAAGGATCAAGGCATTCCACAACACGATGATCAAGGCCCCGTTTTCTTTGGGATCCCAGCCCCAGAAACGGCCCCAAGAATCATCCGCCCAAAGGCCACCGAGTACGGTTCCGAAGAAACTAAAAAACAAGGCAAAGCAAACCGAGCCATAGATCATGCGGGACAGCATGGCACCGGTTTTCTTGTCCACGGATTTCGTGGCAAAGGCTCCCACCACGTATACGAACCCCAATACGCCGGATACAAAAGTTGTGGCGTAACCGAGTGAGACGCAGACTACGTGCGTGGCCAGCCAAAACTGCGTGTCGAGCACCGCCTGCAGCACCGTAAACGTGTCGCCACGTGCGGCCAAGAAGTGAGCGATGACCAGCGTGCAGAATCCACACACCGACGCGACGAGATTCCCGATACCGATGCGATAGACGGCTTCTAATCCCAAACCGAGAATCACACCGCCCCAGCCGATAAACACCGCCGAAGAGTAGAGGTTCGTCACGGGTGGCCGGCCGGATATGTAAATACGTGAAGCCAAAGCGAACGTGTGTAAAACAAACGTCGCCAGAATCAACCAATAGGCGGCGCGGTTGGTGGCTTGACTGGAGAACAACCACGAAGCGGCCGTGATGACAAATGCAAACACGTAAAAGGCCGCCGCGTTTGAAAATGGGCTGAAGCGGTTAATGAACGCTTCGTAGGAAACTTTGCGGTTGTCGAGGTCAACCGGTTCGCTCGTCGACAATTGCTGTTGATATTCGTTGACGAAACGGTTGAAGTCCCCCGCGTGATGGCGAGCATACGCGTCGAGAATGCGCGTCCAAGCCATTACGCCAGGGTCCACATCGCTGTCCAGGAAGACCCGTTGGACATAAGCGCGGTTTACCGCTGCCGCGTACGATCGCCACGGTTTGTCTGGATTGTCGGTTTCCGCGACCGCGGGCACGATCAGCGGTGGTTCCATGTCGTTAAGCCATTGCTCCATTTTAGGAACAGCCGCCAGCATCTGTTGAATCTCGGAAATCCGCTTACGCGTTTGTTCGGGGTCCTTTTCCATGTCTTCCTGGCTCGGTGCGACAGGAAAGGGCAGGGGACGGAACGAATCCGCCAATCTGCGGTATTGGCTGAACCGTGAATCGAGCTCCAAGAACTTACGCTCGTAGGTTGTCAGTTGTGTTGCGTCAGCCTTGGCAACTTCGCGCAGCTTTCGCACTTCGGCGGAAAACTCGTCGTTGTACGCGTAGCCGTCGAATACTTTGTCGCGAAATTCCGACAGCGCGTATCGAAATCCTTTGCGCCGCTCAAGGCCCAGTCGTTCCAGCACATCGAGGTTTTCGATACGAAATACCCGATGTTCGTCGGCGCCCGGTGATTGGCTCATGACGTCCAATAGCCAGTGGACAGCCGGCTGCTTCTCTTCCTCACCTTCGTCGTCGACCGTGATCAACACCTGTTTGTTGGAGACGCGTTGGAGCGCATTACGGGCGAGCGTATCAATAGGTTTCACACGCCCTTCGAAGACAATGGGTGTTTCTCCAAACGCGGCAAGGTCCATGCTGCCGTTGTCGGCGGTGCGCGGCGTGGCTCTGCTAAGGGCAAACAGAGCGACCAAACCGACCATCGCTACGGGAATGATCAGCGTCGCCAATCCTGGTTGTGGCGCAAGTTCTTCCGCGGATTTCTTGCGTCTTGGCTTTTTCGCGTTCCGCTCATCGGTGGACGGATTCGTTGCTGGATCGGAGCGCTGAAGACGGTTCAAAAAGCGGAACAACGTCGCACCGAAATTTTGTGCCAACCCGACGATTACCAGCATGCAGGCGACGTAGGGAATCATCCAGCCACTATTCGTGACAATCTGCAGCGTGGTGGTTTCACGACCGCTGAGATCGACGCTGTAGTTACTCTGATAAAACGTTTCGCCGCCGTAGCGAAGCGGATTGTTCATCCAGATGCGAACGTCGTCGCGGTCGATATTGTTGCTAGAATCCACGAGATGAATGTATGACGAGTAGTCTCGCGGCGTCGATGTGCCGAGGTAGTCCTCCTTGCGGATATCCAACAAACGAATTGCGTAAGGTTTATAGTTCCGTTTGAATCTTAGCGAAACATCGTACGTTTTGTCGCCGACTGGAACTTTTTCGGGGCGATTGGCGCCAACGGTCAATTCGCCGTCACCAAATTGCTGAGCCAACAAGTAGGTTTTTGCGTTTTCCGATTCGTTCTTTGGCACCAAACGAACATAGGCCGCCGCCATATCCACGGCGCCTGATGAATCGGCACCGCTCGCTCGCCGCGCCGCTTCGGCCACGAATCGCAAGCCGTTGCCAGCCGTCGCCGGGTTTTCCTCTTTGGTCTTGTCTGGCGAAACGAGATTGGCGTTGCGAAAATACTCAATGACGTGGATCTCAAACGGCAGATCGTCGTGGCCTATTTTTTTACCGGCCGCCAGCAACGATCCGGGAACAACGACGACCTTTTCCTCGTCTGGACCCGAGCTATCCACGACGGCAAGTTCAACGGCGCGAATATCGCGAGCAAAGTTCGTCGTGCGACCTTCGGGAATCTGCATCTGTTCTTCGACGGCGTACATACCAACCAGTAGCTCGCCCAACATCATCAGCCCGACACCAAGATGAATTAGGACAATGCCACCACGCTTCTTGAACAACATCACGCAACCGACCAGCAATACGAGTCCGGCCGACGTGGCTTGAATCAGTTGCCACAGAATCCGCATCGACGGATCGGCAGGTCGGATCGCATCGCCCCATAGTAAACAAAACAGGACGACTACACCGAGCCCGCCACAGGTTGTTGCCATCGAGTACCAAGCGACTCGCTGCGAGCGATCCATGCGCACCAATTGAACGATGGAACCGACCCACAATCCCACTAACAGCAGCTTGACCAGTTGCCACATCGTCGCCCACGGCAGGATGGGGAGACCTTGAAAGCCCCTACCCATGGAACCACCCGCAATAACAAGCCAGGTAAAGGCGGCACCAAGTGCCAGCGCAACCAAGCCCATCCAAAGACGTGTTCCCTTGGCCTGCAACTTGAAACGCACCAAGTGGGCCGCAAGTAGATTCATCATCAAGAGAAAGCCGATCGTCCAACCACCAGGAAAGGGGAAACCACCGCTTAGTTGCGGCATGCCGGGAAAAAACGACGGCGGGAACAAGACGCGGAATTCAATCCACGAGATTTGGGCGCGAAAATAATCATCGATCACATCCCACATGTCTTTTTCGACTTGCGCTAATGTCCCGACAAGGATTATGAAGATCCCCATCGCGAACAGCGCGACCGTCAATCGTAGCGACGCGAACGGACGCAGCAACGTGGTGATCAACGAGAGAGGTGACGCGCCTTGCGAGGCATCGACACGTTCAGCTGTGGGCTTGGAAAGTGAGTTAATCGACATGACTGTTTTGCTCTATTTCGTAAACCGTATCGACGCGACGAACTCCAGGAAACGTTCTTTTTCCACGGCAGCCAGGTCGGCCGGCCCTGTCAGCTTGATGAACCATGCGAGGTCCTGGCGTGGGGCAATTACACCTAGGATCGCTTTGTGCGAGTCCGCGCCGGCCGGACCAAACATCTCAACATAATGTCCATCGACGTCGTCCACTTCGACTTCAACGAGTTCTTGTCGCAAAGTTTCCTCGTCTAGCGGCTCCAGGCCGACTTGCCCGCGCCAGCGATTTACGTTGGGCAGCAACTCGCCGGCGCCACGCGACAAGTCGATTACCGTGATCTCCGCCGTCGATTCACCGTCGCCAACGACAAAAGCCGCTTTGCGCATCATGCTACGTTTACCAGCTCGCCAGCCTTCTGGTGTGGAAAACGTGAGTAAGGGCGACTCTGTTTCAGTGGCGGTGGATGGCACGGTTGATGCGACATCATCGATTTCCAAGCTTGATTGTGGGTCGGCCCGCGCATCCTGCTCCCCGGTCTGTTGGCGCATCATGGCGGTGCGGATGCCGCCAATTGGTTTCAGCACTTGGTGGTAAAGCAGCAAATAGCAAAGCAACAGCGTCATGGTGACGCCGATCAGCGACGTCGGCATCAAGCGCCAAAGGATGGCGTCCAGGCCTTGCGACACG
>CBDUAB010000188.1:0-6558 GCA_965365045.1 uncultured Planctomycetales bacterium | reverse complement strand
TGTGCGGCTTGGGAGGTCAGGATTTGACTCAACGAAATAACAAGTTTCAACACTCGTCGTGACTCAATGTGGCGCTGTCTAATTCGGTAACAGGTGTCGCGGCACGTAGGCCAGCGATGTTTGCACCGCATGTGTGCAGGAACAACCGGCACTTGTCTCCGGTGCCAGCACTGTGCCGCCGGATGGAATGATACTCAACCAGCATCCACTGCGCACGCCCAAAAACTCAGTGCGTTTGTTGGTTTCCAAATCGAGCATGCCGTGGTATTCAAACCGTCGAAATATCGTGTGGAGTGATGCACTTGTGATGCCACATCCGTGCCAGTTGAAGTCCAAATCCTCGTCGACAACGCGGCCCGTCTTGAGATCGAGCGTTTGCTTGTTTACGTACACCTTTTCGTTGATTACCAAAGGATGAGACAAGTGTCCACTGTGGTGTGTTTTGTGTGTTTGTGCCGTGTGATGCCACAATTGACTCCCGGATAAGGCGCCAAATGCAAACGTGTGAAAGCGTTTCTTTTGATCCGTGCCGGCGACAATCAACGTGTCGTTGGCGACGCTCATGTAAGTCATATACTCACACTGGCTCAAATCGACTGCCTTATCCCACAAAAGCTCGCCCGTGCGAATGTCCAGAGCCACGAGATACTGGTCTCGCTGAACCTCACTTAACATCCGACCTTCATCGCTTTCCATCGCCTGCTTGCTGCGGCTTTCGACAAAGTAGACCGCCTTATCATCCAATGAAAACGTTGAGTTGATGATGGCCCCTTGGTCATGCTGCCAGAGCATCTTTCCGGTATGTCTTTCCAGGGCGAACAGTCTTGCGCTCGTGACACGGGAAATCTGTCCGTTGTCAAAGTCTTCATACCATTCACCGTCGTCGCCCAAGTACTGCGATCCGCGTTTCACGGCTGAGCCGAATAACGTTTGCCCATGACAGGCGACCAGCCCCCAATTAAATTGTCGTTCATCGCCGGCTGCATCGTTCGGCACGGCAAACGTGAGTTCGCGTTTGCCCGTTTGCCCGGCAATGCCAATGCAGTGACCGTGAAGGGCCAAGTACAGGAAATCGTCGGTGGCCACCATGTTCGAGCCGTCTCTGGGGATGTTTGCCCGCCGCATGGATGGAATCTGTTGGAACCACAGAATGGTTCCGTTGTACGAGTCGATGCCAAATAGTGTGCGGTTCCCTTGTACGTAAAGACGTCCATTGGCGGATACCGGCGCGGGGTTGCGCGGGCCGCGATCAGGCATCGGTCGAGGACCCGGTCTTCCCCACCAAAGCACGGACAGATCGCCGCGAATCAGGTCGTCTTGGCTGCAACTCGTGTTGTCCGGCAGCCCGTATTGATGAGTCCATTCCCCGGCACCGGGTAGCTTGCCGCGCTGGACAACCAAGAACTGGCCAAATTCGCGATCCTGCCACTCGGTTCGATCTGTCCCAACAACGGAATGTTGGCACCAGGTTTCGGCAGCAGGCTGAGACCACGGTTTTCTGTCCGTGTCATTTGAGTTTGAGCCTCCAACGATCATCACACCGCCGGCCGGTTTCAAGATATCGTAGAGAGCCTGGCAATCCACCTTATTCCTAGTCTGTCGCCAGCGGACGGGATCGCTCATGACGATATTGGCCAAGAACGGACCATAGGACATCTTATCCAACAGACGTGATTGCACAGTGACACGAGTGCCATAAAGTCGCGCGTCATGCAGCTTTTCTCGGGCACTGGCAGCGATCGTCGCATCTGGCTGAACCACGACAACTTGCAAACGCGAGCGCGCCGCCAGTTCGCGAGCCAAATCGCCCGTGCCATCAATGACAAACGCGTAACCGCGTTGAACACCCGCGGATTGAATCGCCAAGTCTGCCGCTTGACCATAAATCCCGTGCGAAGCGACTGCATTAGAATCAATGTCGACGCCACGGGGCGGTGGATAGTGCAGCATTGTGTCAAAGTCGTACAGTCGCGTATGGAACTTTTCGCCACTATCGGTGGTGCCACCAACGCGAAGCTTGTGGATTCGGTCGCGTGGCAGGTCATTTATCAAGACGTGATGACTGGTTGTCGGCGATCCTTGCTCCGGAACACGGTGTAATTCAGATTTCGTCGGGCCGACCTCGACAGATCCAACTGACGCTTGATCGGTCGTCCATTCCACCGACCAGCTGGTCATATCACGAGAGGTGATGAACGGCCCGAGTACTTGGGAGGGCTCACTTTGCTCATCCAACGTTGATGGAACAGGTGGCAGCTCGGACTTTGTTGTTTCGTGGCGGTCGCTGACTTGACCGGCCGAGAGGACCTGCGCATCGCCATGTGCAAAGCAGTGCAGCACACCTTGATCCGTGCTCACCATTAGATGCCCGTTGGCGACGGCCAACCCGAAGGCGTTACCGTCGACGTCGCCGCGCCACACCTCGACACCGTCCGTGGTCCGGTAGATTGCCACGGAGTCATGCCCACCAACGATGACCGTTTCTCCGGCAACGATCAGCGCGTAGGGACAATCACACTCGACTTTCCAACTGACGCACGCGGCCAGGTCGTTTTTAATGGAATCCAGTTTGGTCGAGATGTCAGCGATTTGTTTCTTGACTTCATCGGTGTCAGCGGTCTTGGCCTTTTTTGCCACGGCAGTGATCCGCGCACGCTCTGCCGCCAACTCCTTCTGTCGTCCGGCTAATTTCAAATAATGGTCTCTTTCCAGCCGCGTTAGTTCGGTGTCGGTATGCAGGTAAGCCGTGTCATCAATCACGACCATGTGATTACCTCCGAACGTTGCCAGTTGATCGCCGCTGCCGGGCGCAAACGCGGCCATTTTCCCTGTTTTTCCCGGTCCATAGACAAGCGTGTCGCCGGTCAGTAGCGCGTAAGTTCCTCCCGCGCCACCTTTGACTTGATAAAGACGTTTACCCGACTCACGGTCGAATACGAGCGGTCGATTTCGTCCGGTTGTCACGTAAAGCCGACTTGCGGAGGCCAGCAAATATCCTTGAGCCGGAAAGTCCTTCATTTCCGATCGCCACACTTCGGTTCCGTCGCTGGCGTGCAATGCCGATAAGTACACCGTTTCGGACGGAAAAACTCCTGAGCAGGCATAGGCGATGTCGTCCATGACAATAACGCCCGTGCGAACCGGCCACATTGAGATCACGCGCCCATTTCCAGGGACCCTGAGGCGGTTGTGTGACAGCAGCGTCTTCCAAATGAGCTGACCGTCATCGGCATTGATACAGTAAACATTTCCATCATCACTGCCCACGTAAATGAAACCCTTATCCCACGTCGGTGCCAAACGAACGGGCCCCTCGGTGAAGTATCTCCAAATCACTTTTCCTGTTTCGCAATCCAGGCAGTAAACTTGGTCATCAACAGACGAGCCAAAAAAAACTCGGTTCTCGACGATAATGGGGTGGAGTGCTTTGTCAAAGACTTGGCGATTTTTGAGATCGTAAACCTTGTTGTAGCCGTCCCAAATGGCCGGTTCGTCCCAGGCTGGCCGCGGCGGCGCGGGCGATTGCTGGCGCCAAGTTTCGCTAAGCGGCAATTGAATCGCTTCCGACGTCACGCCGGAACGTTGAAAGTCATGGTGATAGGTTGGCCAGTCGTCAGCGTACGCGGCGATCTGAACCAATATTGCTACGAGCCACGCGGATGAAAAAAACGATTGTCTCATGTCATATTCCCACAACGGATGATACGGATCGGCAGCGATATTGTCGGCCATTTGAGCTGGCGATGCAAACGCGATTAGTTCAACTGTTTGACTTCGTGGTAAGACCCCATCCACCTTGAAGCGGGATGCGTGACACGGGATGATGATGCGAGATAAACGTCTCTTTTTCGTGTGGAAGACCGGACATCGCACGTGGATCTCGGATCGCGTATCTCGCAACCCGCAACATAACACGGCCAAATTATCCTGAACGACTCCTTAAAACACCAAACGACTCATCCATGCCAGATTCGAACCTCGTCGTGAGTGCAAGCAGTGCCCCAGAACGATCTCTAGCCACTTTTCCGGCCGGCTCCAATGGCGAGTTTAACTTGCCCCCGGAATTGACCATGGTCATCAGTCATGGCAAAGGATGCGAACTCTGGGACGTGGATGGTCGGCGCTATCTGGATTTCTCGATGGGCTGGGGGTCCGCTTTGGTTGGTCACGCGAATTCGGCGGTGGTCTCGGCGGTCGCTGACCAAGTGGCGTGTGGATCCAATTTTGCCTATGTGAGCGAACAGTCGCTGGCGCTGGCAGAGGAAATCGTGACAGCCAGTCCAGCTTGCGATCAGATACGTTTTTGCGCCTCGGGCACCGAAGCGACGATGTATTGTTTGCGGCTGGCGCGGGCATTTACGGGTCGGCAAAAGATTCTGAAATTCGAAGGTGCCTATCACGGAGCCAATGACGTTGGAGTCACGAGTCTGTTTCCGGATCGGCAACCGGAGTTTCCGACTGCTCTGCCGTCGTCGGACGGATTGCCGGCGGACGTTAATGACTATGTGTTGGTCGCGCCGTTCAATGATCTTGAGACGACCGCACGGATTGTGCGAGAGTATAGCGATCAGTTGGCCGCTGTAATTGCGGAGCCATTGCAGCGCTGCCTCGCGCCACGACCTGGTTTTTTGGCAGGTCTGCGTGAGCTGACCGGCGAACACCAAGTGCCATTGATCTTTGACGAAGTAGTCACTGGATTTCGCCTGGCGTTTGGCGGCGCTCAAGAATATTACGGAGTCGTGCCGGATTTGGTCGCTTACGGCAAGGCGTTGGGGGGCGGTTGCCCAATAGGTGCTTTTGGTGGCCGTCGCGAAATCATGCAACTAGTCCACGAAGATCGGCTGGGCGATGCCGAAAAAACTTATGTCTGGGTGGCTTCGTCCACCGGCGGCAATCCTGTTTCCGCGGCCGCTGCGCGTGCGACGCTAAACGTGTTACGCGCGCCGGGTATCTACCAGCACTTGCACGCACTCGGTGATTACTTGCGACGCAGTATGAGGAAAGTCTTATCAGCTCACGGACAGACCGCACAGGTTGTGGGGGACGGACCGTTGGCTCAGATCGTGTTTAGTGACGCCGATCCACGCGACTATCGGTCGAGTCAACATCAGGAAAAGGCCAAAGCACGACGGTTGATGTTGGAACTTTTTCGCCAAGGCGTGTTTCTCAACCCGATGGGGACCAAGCTGTACTTGTCGATTGCGCACGACGAATCGGCGTGCGATGAGTTTTGTGGCATTCTTGATAAAGCACTGGCGAAAGATTCGGCGTAGAGGGTGTCGCATTTAATAATTAATAAGCTCGTGCTCGTAAAACTATGATGGACCAGTCGCTCGCGAGTCGCGTCACGCGGGAGCGTGACGACTATTTTGGACGGTTTCTTCACAGCCACCGCGAGTTGGCATTCCTGGTCGTGGAGCGAGCAGGCCACCTTCTCATCGGAATTCTGACGACTGAACGCGACTCAGTCCCACCACCAGCGATCGGCGGGCAAGGAATTCATGTCGATGGCTTTGTGTGCGGCGTCGACATCACCTTGGACGTCTTCGAGCAAATTGCCGCGCGCGAGCGCTTGTGTGGGCTGGATGTTGACGCCGCCGCCAATCGGAGTCATCAATGTGTTTCCTTTCCAGATAACATTGACAGCCGAAGCGACGGACGTCGGGACCGGGTACAGCTCAACGGGTAATGCCGATTCATCACCAAACACCGACATTTGCCAGTCGGCTTTGCCGTAGTAATCGTACTGCTGCAAGAATGCCGCGGCGATCGACATGTCGATCATGTTTCGCAATTGGGCGAACACCGGCGATTTGCGGGCAATCTCGGGGTATTTGTCGGTAAAGCTGCCCACGAACGCCTGGCTCGCCCGATCGATAAAGCGCGCACGTGATCGACCGCCGTCTCCGGCGACCAACTCCTGCTGGCCAATCAGCTTGACACCTTCGCCAACCAATTCCATGGCCAACTCATCGTCGCTGACGCACACCGATTCGTAATTGGGTACGAAGTACCAACGCTGCAGTGCATTGCGCGCAACGTCGCCGGGCCGTGCTTTTTTTACATAAGTGGAAATCCTGACTGGTGATTCCTCGAGGCCAATGCCGATGAGCTTCATGCGATAATCGGCTTCGACCAGCACTTGGGCAAAGTGGCTCGTTTCCGGTACGCCTTCGAGTGTCACCCGTTGCAAACCGAGACTTTCTCGCAGGCCGTTGGCGATGCGTTGATCATCGCTCGGTTGGATGCGGCCGCTGATGTCTGCAAGGAATTGCCGCATCCTCGCAAGGCCTTCCGCGGTCGGATCGATCGAGCAGCTAATCACGGGCGTCGCTTCGCCGTGTGGCGGAAAGCTGCGTAGCGCTGTAATGAGGTCTTCCAACAACAAAACGGCTTGCCCCGTTTGAAGGCCGATAACGCGACCGGACAAGTCCGTGCCGTAGCCTTCGGCGGGTCCGGCGATCACGATGTCGTTGGTGTCCGGATAGAAAAAGATGTATTGCAGTCGCGTAAGACCGACCAGGTTGCGCATGTCCTCCGTGAGGCCGCCGCCTGTGG
>CBDUAB010000187.1:0-6572 GCA_965365045.1 uncultured Planctomycetales bacterium | reverse complement strand
GTTCGTCACGGTCCCGAGATTCAATTGACATAAGTCCTTGCCAGGAAAGGCGGACGGAGTTTTCGGTAGGGACAGCGATGGACTTTGCATTCGCATTTGGGTTGCGGTACGATGGCTTCGGATTCGTTTCCATCCACTGGGTCCCTACGGAGTCAAATCATGGCAGAAATCACTCGCCGGTCCTTCGGTCGCCAAACGTTAGATGCGTTGCTCACGTTCTCGGTCTTGGAAACCATCATGACGGGCGACGTCTTGGGCGCACGGATCAAGCCCGTGGCTGCCAAGTGGCTGGAAGAGATCAACATGATTTCCAAAGATACCAAGGCAGGGAAATTGACTCAGGTGCAGTGGCAAGCGAAAGTGGAACAGCTGTTCGACCAAGTCGACCTTCCCGAACTACTGACCTACGTCGATTTCAAGACGCTCATTTCCAAGGTCAAGTATCCTGACAATGGTGCCAAAAGTATTCAGGCAAGTTTCCCAGAAGTCGAAGGCTTGCCAACGCGTCTTGAATTCGGGCACCAAATCTTTGCCATGAAGAAAGGACGATCGATCGTACCACATGGCCACAACAATATGGCGACGGCGTTTATCGTCTTGGATGGAAAATTCCACGGTCGCCATTACGATCGACTGGAAGACCAAGCAGACCACTTATTGATCAAGCCGACCATCGATCGAATCTTCAACGCCGGCGATCACTCAAGCATATCGGACGACAACGATAACATTCACTGGTTCAAATTGAACAGTGACATCGGCCACGTCTTTAACGTTCGCATTCTAACGGCCCGACCGAAAGACGGACCGGCAACGGGTCGAGTGTACGTCGATCCCGACGGCGAACAACTTTCGGGCGGCCGGATTCGCGCTCCTCGGTTAGGATCGGATGAAGCGCATCGAAAGTACGGGTAAGTGTTAACTTGTCGTCAATGGAGATCTGGACAAAGTCACAAACGAACGTGCTTTTGTTGCGCCGAAATGATCGCCACTGAGATGCACTTGACGGCAGCTTACTGAGACAACGCCGTGAACGATTTTCATAGCCGAATTCGCACCGACGTGAAAATGGTGAATAGCCTTCGGCTACTTCGAGACACGGTCTTTCTCGCGGGCCTCGCACCAAGGCTTGGCCGCGCGAGGTACGACCTCCGATCGGTTTCTTGTTGGCCCGCCGAGGTTGGCGATCACGGCCAAGTTGTTTGGTCCTACAATCGAAAACGGATGTTTCTGCGAATTCGTGTCACGGATTCTTAAAAAAATCCCAGTGAGCGTAACACCCTAGTGCTGCGTCCAGATTGAGTTTACCAATCAGCCGGCACGCATTAGCGTCCGGTTCTCTGGGAACCATGGGCTAACGCCCAGCGGCTGATTAGTAACGGATCAGCTGCATGTCTTGCTCGGCGCCGTTTTCCGGGACGGCGGGCATCCACTGATTGGCATCAACGGCCAAGGCCCCAAAAAAAAGGTGTTGACATTGCTTCGCCAAATGACTAAAGTTTAAGTCGTTCGATGAAGGAGTAAGTTCATAATGACGCCAAAACCCGCTCAGTTGACCGACGCCGAATGGAAGGTCATGCGAATTGTGTGGCAATTGAAGTCCTGCGCGGCGCGCGACGTGTACGAGCAGGCAGGGAAAGAGTTCGGGTGGAAGCCGACGACCGTCAAAACTTATCTGAGCCTGTTGGTAAACAAGGGCTACCTATCCACAAAACGAGTCGGCAATAGTTATCTGTACCGGCCCAAGCGGAGTTTGCTCCACTCGTTACAGCGCGCTGCCGATTCGCTGCTTGAAAAGACTCTGGAAGGCTCCGACGGTCCGTTATTGGCTTACATGTTGAAGAAAAGCCGGCTGACCGAAGAAGAGATCGCTGATTTGCGTGAGTTGCTTGACGAATCCGAATCTCGAGTGTCCGAGGAGTAGGCTATGTTCAATGTCGAGCGAATTAATGCCCTGGCAGACAATTGGATGCAGTTTTGCGTGGATGGATTGGTCCAAGGATCAATCGGATTGTTGGTCGTTTCGCTCATCTGGCTATTGATCCACAAACGTGTTTCCTGCCAGCTTGGCTATTGGCTGTTCTTCTTCGTGTTGCTCAAGCCCTTCATACCGATTCAGGTATTGATACCGGGTTCTTTGTTGACCGGCCCGACGATGGCCACGGAGGTGACGATGGCCACGGAGGTGACGATGGCCACGGAGGTGACGAGCGCCCCGGCGGACGGCACAGGGTTAATTCACGGCAACTCCTCGGGACTTTCGGTTCTCGCGCCGGCAACCGATACGAATACGCGCGATGCAACGTTTTCGCGTTCCGCGTGGTTGATGTTTGGATGGGGGCTGATTGTCTGTTTAGGCTTGTGTCGACTCGCATGGATTCAAATGAGAACGCAACGCTTGGTTCGTTCATCGTCTCCGGTAACGTCGACGGAACGTTTGGAATTCGAAGAGCTCGCACGGCTTGCCGGTGTCCGCCGCGGCATCCGATTTCTGTGGAATCGCGAAATCACTTCGCCCGCAGCCGCATGCCCTTTGGCTCCGTGCGTCCTGATTCCGCCGCAACTCGCCAAATTACTGTCGAAAGAGCAATTTCGCTGGACGCTGTTACACGAATTAGCTCATATTCGTCGCGGCGATCTTTGGATCATGCTGACTCAAAGTGTGATCCGGATTGTACTCTTCTTTAACCCGATTATCTGGATGGCGAACTTCATTGTCGATCAATTGCGTGAGCAGTCATGTGATGACGAGGCTATGGCGCGATCCAGGATATCTCCGCAAGACGCTGGCAGAGGATTCTTGAAAATCGTTGAATTTTCCGGATCGGACCAAACTCTACTGGCGTTAGGTTTTCACGGCACGCACTGTCACATAAGGAGCAGAATGATGAGATTGATCAAAGCTAATCGCAGTCCACGGTACCGGCTCACAATACCGGCCAAGATTGTATTGTGCTCGATGGCGCTGGTTGTGCTTCCGAGCGTCAAGGCGCAAGAAGGAGAACAAGACGTTTCAATTCGCGCTCGTATTGCGGCCTTGGAAGCCAAATTGACGGTGTTGAAACGGGAGGTGAACCGCGCTGACAAAAACGATGGCGCTAAATCAAAATCTCTTCACGTGAAGCCCAAACGCACCTACAGTTTCTCCGTCACGCCGGATGACGGCGTTGTCGCAATAGGAGAAGGTACAGTCCACGGCACGACCCATTTCGGCATCGGATTGGAATTAGGCGGAGGTCACAAGTCGCTAGGAAGTCACAAGGCGAAAATCTCCGTCCCGGGTCCGCAGAAACAGCAGTACGATGTCTTCGACATTGACACCAGCCGGTTAGAGAAACCGGGGCTTCTGGTCATCCGGGTTCAGATGGGGGACGGAGATGCGGCAGCGTCATTCGACCTGTTCCCTGGCGACGTGAGCATTCCATCCGACCCAGAACAACAGGAAAAACGGCGAGTTGGAAAGTCAGTCGCCAATCTGTATGACGTTCCGCCAGGACATTCCGGCACACTAATCTATCACTTCAAGCCTGGTGATTCATTCAAGCTAGGTGCAACGGGAAATTGGTTCAGCGAAAAAGACGCCACCAACACTGCCAAGATTGAAGCGGTTGGCATGGATTTCAGTTCGACGATCCACCATGGTCACGCCGGTCATTCCACCGGATACATCACGACCGAGTCGCCTAGCGTTTCGTCGTTGAATCTCGAAGTGATCTCGGTTCCAACCCATCGTTCAACCACGTCCGACTTCTAATTGTGCCTGAAGCGTAGGACGAATCGCACCTACTCTGTTGGAGTCCGCCTGGATCCGCGGACTCCAACTTCTTTTATCGTTGCAGACACCAGAACGAACACTACGGTCGTTATGATGTCGTCAATAGGCTGAAACGCCGTGTTTGCTCGGGAAAATTAACAGCACCAGAAGCCATTCTGCGCGCAGTTAACCTGCGTCGGTCCGAACGAACTGCGCTCACTGGCAAGGCCATTTCCGGTCCACGGAAGGGTAAACAGCTCAAGCGGGTGCCAAGCTTGGTGACCGACTGGAACTACTGGCTAATGCTGCATCCCGAATCGACGACGTACGATTTGTTCGATGGCAAAAGGTACAAAACGCGCCCGCTACCGACATCCATGAGCGCAAACGCTAAGTCGTCGATGGGGGCAGTGGACGATCGGCTGGATGCAATGAGACAAGTGCTTGGAGTCGAATTCGGTTCCCAACAGAAGGCTTTTCCTTTGGACGATTTGCCGGATCGAGCTTGCTTGCTGGACGCAACGGCTGGGTGGCCGATCGCCGTGTTTTGGTACGCAAAGACCAAAACTGCCGTGGCATTCGATCGTCAATTGGATGGACAGACTCTGACTTTCTACGCAGACGAAATCTCGCCCGAGTCGGCTCCGTTTAAGGATGAGGAGACCGGTACTCGTTGGACACTGGCAGGTCGCGGCATTGATGGTCCATTGCGGGGCAAGGTATTGAAGTGGGTGAACAGCATTCAGTGCCGTTGGTACGCTTGGTCGTCCGAGTTTCCCGAAACCGCAGTTTATGAATCAAAGAAATAGATGGTGGCGGTTGTTCGCCATTGGGCTCTTCACATTCGTTCTCGGGGCACCCCACGAAAAGCGGCGCCATTCCCGAAGACAACGCCAAGCAAACAAATGGCAAGAAGTTCCGAGGTGCACTGCTTTCAGTCGATGCTGTTACCACCGGTAGGCTTCAACTATTAACGGTTTGCCTCAGCCCCGACTAGCTCCTAACTCCGCTTCACACGATTTCAGAAACGCATCGCAACAGCCCGTGATCCAGAACCGTCCGTCACGTGCCATCTTTATGGAAAGAGGATCGTGCGGGGTTATTGTCGGCAACGCGATGAGGCCGAGAATAATCCACCAGAAATGTGTCAAGCCGGCAATGACAACAGCCAACAGCGCCGTGATCGTCAGCGTCCATCGGACAATCCGTACCCTGATGCGATGTTTCCTGTTGATGTAGTACGACAGCGTGCAGGTCTGGTGCGCTAACACTAGCCGGAATGACGGTGCCCAGCGGAGTGTTCGCGTAACAAGATCGTTTGATGTCACGGATTGGTTCGTGATGACACATCGCATAGGTAAGGATGCCGAAGAGCCGGCCATAAGAAAACGTCCGTCGATTTGAATGATGTCTGGTCGGAAATCTGATTCAGACATTTCTCGGGGTGACGCGTAGGGATTGATGGCGTCCATTATCAATTTCGGTGTACGAGGCGACGTGGACAAAAAGCGTTTCAACGCAGAAACTCTGTCGGAGCACTATTCTACGACGAAGCTCATCCGCGGGAAATGATGTCGAGTGACGTTCATACCGCGGAATTGGACCTCGATCGTGAAACCGTGACATCTACAGCCCTCTCTCGCCTGGAACTTCAGGACACATCTGTTTCTGATGAGAGCATTTCCGTTCTTGCGACGTTAAGCGGACTGACGGAACTTCCGGTGCATGGAACACGAATTACCAGGGACGGCGTGATGCGACTGCACAGGCTACTACCAACCGGCAGCATCGAGTTCTGAATCCGCTATGCCGTGCCTGCGTTGGCGGACACTCGGCTGCGCGATGTCACCTAATCGTGTGCTTCAAACCGGTGCACTTTACGCGCACCATCAAGAGTCCGATTTTTCCGACGCTAGCATCGGGATCTAATGCTGGCTGTTGCCTGGTGTCGATGCAAATTCAATACCGATTTGCAATCTCCTCGTGGAGTCATGATTCCTTTCCTTGGGATCGCTGTTTATGAAGCGTGTGTTCGACATCGTGTTGTCGCTATCTGGATTGATGCTGCTTGCTCCCGTGCTGATCTTCATCGGCGTGATGGTGAAGGCTACCTCGCCCGGGCCAGCGTTTTACCGAGGCGGACGAGTTGGCCGACTCGGCAAGTCATTTCGCATCTTCAAGTTTCGCTCCATGGTAGCCAATGCTGAAACGTTGGGCGGCTCATCCACAGCCGACGACGACATGCGAATCACTTGGTTCGGTCGATTGCTCCGCAAGTCAAAGCTCGATGAAATACCGCAACTGTTGAACGTGTTGTGGGGGCACATGAGCCTTGTGGGGCCTCGCCCAGAGGTTCAAGAATATGTCGACATGTACACCGACGAAGAGCAACTGATCCTGTCGCTCCGACCTGGTATCACGGATTGGGCCTCGATCTGGAACTCAGACGAGGGTGCCATTCTCAAGGGCACGCACGATCCGGATCGAGTCTATCTGGAACTGATCCGGCCCACGAAACTGAAGTTACAACTGCTTTACGCGCGCAAGCGTAATGTTTGGGTTGACTGCACGATCATCTGTTTTACGCTGCTGAAATTGGTTCGACGAGACGACCGATTGCCGGCTGAGTTGGAGTCGTTCGAGAGACTAACACCCACCGCGCCGGGCGTTGCGATGCGTAAGGCTGCATAGTTGAATACGTTGATGACATTGAGCCGTCCGATCGGTTTGGATTTGGTTATGGAATATTAGCGGCCTGCGGTCCGTAGCCCCTATCGGGGCTATGTGCGCTCGCGAACGACGCGCAACAGCAAAATTC
>CBDUAB010000186.1:0-6591 GCA_965365045.1 uncultured Planctomycetales bacterium | reverse complement strand
GGCGACCTTCGCTCACATAACGAATCAATCGCGTGTAAAATTGCTCAAAGTAGGATTCGTCGACAGCCCGCAACCGCCACATTTCACCACTGCCAAGATAAAAAACGCGACCGGCGCCGTAAAACTGTCCCGCCATGTAAACTGGCAACTGTCCATCAATGGCCGCATCTGTATTGGCAAATCGCGCGTAGATCGTCGCTCCAGGCTTAATTCCCTTGACTGGCTGAAATCCATAAACGCCATCGAACAAAGCCCAATACGCTTCATTGTCGGCTGCCGATTCAGCGAGCCAGAGAAAACGAGCGCTAGCACCTTGATCCGTGAACAAAATTGGCGTGGGCTCTTGTGCCTCAAAAGCGCCCCGCCCCAACGTAATACCGCTGCGGCTGTAGAAAATGACCGGGTATAGCGCTTTAACGGTTTCCAATTGGGCCACGCTGCGCCGACGTGACGACCACTCGGGCGTGTGCACGGGGCCCGCGATCAGGATGAGTCCACCAGCCTGACTGGCCACCCAATTCTCAAGCAACTCGAGTTGGCCGCTGGTCAGTCTTTCCCAGTCCGGATCGAAGGCCACAATGCAGTCATACTCATAGAGTTCTTCCGCGGTATTCGGAAACTCTTCAAGTATCCGATCGGCTTCCTGCGCGGCACCTGGCGGGCTACTTTGAAGCAAGACGTCGACCACAATTTCTTTATCCCGATACGCTTGCGTGCGAAGAAATCGGTAATCACGCGTCGGACCGCCAGCCATTATCAGAATACGATTTTGCCGATCGACAATTCGCACGTTGACAGTCTGCTCGTTGTCCAACGGATCAACATCTTGTTGCGTTCCACTAACGCGAACCACATATTCGCGGCGGCCAACTTCGGTAGGCGTCAACTCAAACTCAATCGGCCGCGCCTCGCCGTCCGCTGGCAACGCAATGTTACGTTCTTCGATAAACACTTCAGCCGCTTCCTCACCCGGCGGCTTGCTGTCGTCGCGTGCCAACAACTCAACCTTGGCGGTCTCGCTCGCCAGTCCATACGCCTGGATGAAAGCGGTCAGCTTAAACGGATCTCCTGGAAACACGCGTGGCGGTGCTTCGATGTCAACGACACGTATGTTGATGGGCTGTCGATCGGAACCGATGCCAACATTGTAGATTGGTATGCCGGCCTCAATCGCCATTTGTGCCGCTTCGAGCGGATCGCCACCCGCATTGGCGTTGCCATCCGAAAAAACAACGATACCGGCAAGCGAACCACCGCGTTCCTTGTCAATGATGTATCGCAATGCGTCACCCAAGCGTGTCTTTAAGCCGCTCGGCTGCAAATCTGCTTGCCAATTGACCGTCGCCGCTTCGGCAGATTGTTCGATACCCTCGTCCGTCACATCGTCCGACGCAACCTCGGCTGGAAACGGCGAGCCAAGCAACTGCGTCCAACCGACAAGCGGATTGCGCAGGTTGCTGACTCCCGCCGTGACAAACGCCACAATCAACGCGACGACGCCAATCAATAAGCCCCATCCTTGGCCGTCTTGGAAACGCAGCGTGCCGCCGAGCACCAGATGCACCGCGCATGCGATTACGGAAAGCGCCAAGAATGCCGCGGCCACCGCCATTAATCGGCGTGCTTCGCGCAACGAATCCGCCAACGCCAACGCGGGTGTCGCCGAGGTTTCCTCTGTCGCGTCGGTCTTGCTAGCGGCGGTCAATTCCGTGGGTTTTTCATCCTGACCGAAGCGATAAACGGTTACGTCGTGCCGCGCCCGTAGTTTTTCCAGCAGTTTGCCGTTGGCAAAACGGTCCGCCACCAGATCAATGCGTCGCAGCGGACCCTCGACGGCGGGGACCGCGCCACCGCTCGAATCCGAATCCACATCACGCAGCGCCATACTTTGGCTCGTGTCCACGAGCACCGCCAACCGTGAGTTTTTGGTGATCCTTTGTTCGGTACGCTTCTCGATCTGCAAAAAGAATATCAGCAGCCCCGCAAAAGCAATGACCCGCAACAACACTAAAACAAAACGCAGCGGCCTGGGTAACTCGACGGTATCACGACGATACAAAACGAAGACGTAAATCAGAATTGCCGCACAGACTAGCAACAGCGCCAACCAATGCCACCACTCGCTCATAGTCTGCAAACGGGCAATTTCGATAAAGGTGCGTTCTTTGGCCAAGGCCAACAGCACGCCTGTCGACTCGGTCATCGCACTGCACCTCGCGCCGGATGGTAGCTGGCCGAATACGAAAGCAACTGTTCCAGGACAAGCAGCACTGCCAATCCAAATAGTAGTACGTGCGACAAGGAGAATTGTTGCGGTGTCGCGTCGTTGTCCATCAATGCCGCCGAAAGTAGGATTTGCAGTCTCTCAATTGGCAAATTCTCCGCGATCTGTTCCGACGATGATAGGGCCAAATCGCTCTCTCGTGGGTCAACATTCACAGCCCGTCGCTGCACAGTGTAGGTGCCGTCTAGACCTTCCAGCCACGCTTCGTACAATCCGACCCGCTGCGTTCCACCCGCCTGATTCTCGCCAGCACCCCAATGAATAACTTCGCTGCCCGAAGTCGCTTCGACAGCGCTGGTTTGAATGGTACGATTTCCGTCACCGTCAGCGGGCAACGCAAACACGACTTCACGTTGATGGCGAGTTTCGTCCCAATCCAGCTTCAGTGGCCCACCCACAAGCCGGTCAGGCGGATCGGCGTTCGCTGATTGCTGCAAGTAAGCTTGCAATTCCAACAAAAAGACAACGAACGTGGGTTCGGTGGCCCACGTGTTCCAGATCGGCGCCAACGTGGTCATGGTGGCGACAACGCGCCCCTTGCCAAACGATCGCTCGACAACCAACGGTTGACCGTTGCGCAGCCGCGCCAACACGCGGATTGACGATTGTTCTGGTGGCTGCCAGCCGTAACGCGTCTTGTGATACCGCGGCACACGGATCCGTCCGAGAAACGACTTGCGCTGTCGAAGCAGGACTTTAAACAAAGGATGATCTTCCACCAACATATCAGGGGAATCGTCCTGCGACGGTTCGAGCAGATCCATCGCCTGAACCGGCGCGGGAAAGAGCCCTTCTCCATCCTGGTACCAGTCCCGGTAGAATCGCGGCTGACTCAGCGGTCCCAAAAAGAAAGCGACGCCGCCACCGCCACGGGTGTACTGCTCGAGGTGCCGCACGGCCAAGTTGTCAAGCGTTTCGCAATCCAGCACATAGATGGCCGCAAACTTGGCCAGTTCATCCCCGCTGCTGTCGCGCAAATATGTCGGCGACTCCACGACGGGCCGGACGCCCGTTTCGACCCGTTGACTAGGTTGAAAGACGGTCGTCAGGAAATCGGCGTTGCGGCGCTGCGGATCTTGGTCGATTACCAACACCGGCACCGTTGCCGGCAAATCGATCACGCACCATCGTCGATTGTCACCCGCCAAATTGTCAGGCGGCAGTTCGGCCCGCACGGCATGCTGGCCCGCCGTCGAAAAGAAAACTTGCGTTCGCTGAGTTACAGTTTGGCCCGGAGGAATAGATTCGAATAACAAATCAGGCAGCAGCTCTTCACTAGCCGCGGTTTGTTTCGGCGTATCGCCAGCCAGTTGCGGGTAGTAAATCGAAGTGACCGCGACGGGGACTTGCTCGGCAGCTTGACTTGAGTAGTTGTGAACCGACACCTCAACAAACAGCGGCACACCCGCGGCGTACACACCGTCAGCCGGGCGGACGTCCGTGATCGCCAGATTCGACTGTTCGCGGTCCACACAGCGGATCAGCCGGACCGACGCGCCCGCTTTTTCCATTCGCGACAGACGCGTGCTTATCTCACGCGGCGCGCTCCAGGGATTGGCCCGAAAATCCGATATCACATAAACGACCGCTCGCTCGTCGCGGCGATCTTCGACACGTTGCGCTAACAGATCCAATGCCGCCTCCGGTCCGACCGCTAACTCGGAGACTTTCATGTCACTCTGCCGCTCCGACCAACGTGAATCAAAATCTACGTCGACGAGGACCGCGTTGAAATCCGCCACGTCGGCAACGACGTCGGAGGGCGCTGTGTCGGCGGAAGTTGCATCGGTGGAAGACGTGGCGTTGGAATTTGGGGCGTTGGAATTTGAGGCATTGGAAGTCGCGGCAGGTGAATCGCCGTCCGCGGGACCAATGTTCGCGGTGATAGAATTGTCGGCCGGATCACGGGAATCAGGCACATCGCCCGACGCGTTGTCGTCAGCAACAGGTAATGTCCCTGGAGATGGTGTTCTCGGTAATGAGCGTGAATAGCGCAGCAGCGTAAAGCGAGTATTGCCCGGCGCGCTGTCGGCGCTGATCTGGGCAAGCAATTGACCAACAACGTTGACGGCCCGATCAAACGCGGTCCCACCGCCCAAGCGTTCCCCCATGGAGAGACTGTCATCCAACAACACGTAATGGTGGTTCGACTTGCCGCCAAAAAAACTAGACCATTGCTCGCGCGTAACGAGCTTGGCCAACATTGCGACGGCGGCGGCAATCGCCAGCATCCGCGCCAGCAGCAACAGAAACTGCTTCAGCCAAATCCAATTTCGCCGTTTCTTGTATGCCTGCAGCAAAAACTCCATTGCGGCCCACTCGACTCGGCGCTGCCGCATCAAGTTGATCAAATGGATCAACAACGGTAGGAGAACAAGGAAGAAACCCCAGGTTAATGGCTGATGAATGAACTGCATGGGTTCTACCGACTAAATGACCGTTCACGACTCTGGGACACGTGTCGTGAATGACTAATGTCTAAGGACTATTAACTAAGGAATGACCAATGCCAAAGACCGCCACCGCAGGAGCTTGTCTCCGTGGGGCGATGATCACAACCAGCAATTGCATTACGAGTAGCACTCGCCACCGCCCGAGCTTGTCTCGGTGGAGCGCTGCTCACGACCACAACGTCGCTCGACTGAGCAGCGCTCCACCGAGGCAAGCTCGGGCGGTGGCGGACGGTCTTTTGCACATTTTCGTTCTGGTTATGATCATCGCTCCACGGAGACAAGCTCGCGTGGTGGCAAACGCCAAAGACGCGATCACAGAGATTTACGTCAGCTCGCGAACTCGAAACTGGCGCTATGTGATTAGTCATTCAGAATAAGTCATTCCTTAGTTATTAGTACGTCGATTTAGGCCTTCGCCTGCCGGCCAATGCGTTTGTGAAGAAATGCGCTGAGCACCGCATCGAGCGGGTCGCTGGTACGCACCAACGTGTAATCAATCTTGTTGCGAGCACAACCGTGCCGGACCTCTTCGAGGTAGTGATCGAGCGCTTCCAAATAGCCTTCACGCAAGGCGCGCGGGTTACAATTCAGATGATCCAAAGATTCCAAACCATCAAATCGCGTCGGCCCTTTAAAGCTAAAATCCAGCTCATCGTCGTCCATCACGTGAAAAACCAACACGTCGTGCCCCCGTTGCCGCAACAGGCGCAAGCCGCGCAGCATCCCATCGCGTTCAACCAACAGGTCGGACACGATGACCATCATGCCTCGGCGCGAATCGAGGTCAGCGGCTTTGCGTAGGACGGTGTACAATTCTGTTTTCTCTTTTGGCTCGGATATGTCGAGCAGATTGACGATCGACGTTAGATGTGTACGGCGGGTACGCGCCGGAATGCGTGCTCGTATGTCCTCGTCAAAAATCGTGCAGCTGACGCCGTCTTGTTGCTTCAGCGACAAGTAGCCTAGACATGCCGCGATGGTGCAGGCGTAATCGTATTTATTCAGCGGGCCTGAACCGTAATGCATGCTGGCCGATGCATCGACCAACAATTGACACTGCATGTTGGTGTCTTCTTCGTATTGTTTGACGTACATGCGATCCTGACGGGCCCAGACCTTCCAGTCCACATGCCGCAGGTCGTCACCCGGCACATATTCACGGTGCTGCCGGAATTCGATCGACTGACCGAAGTACGGACTGCGATGCAGACCCGAGAGAAACCCTTCGACGATGTGGCGCGCCCGCAGTTCCAGTCGGGAAATCCGCTGGATCGCTTCAGGATGCAAAAATCTTTTGGAATCTGGCATCGCGGGTGAGCTCGTCTTCCTTGTTAGGCGTGGATTCGAGGAGTCGTTCGATAACTTGGTCCGAAGTGACACCGTCGCTCTCGGCCGCATAATTGACCACGAGCCGGTGCCGGAGCACGGGGTTGGCCAGTGCCGCGATGTCATCGGTCGAGACGTGCGTGCGGCCTTCGAGCAAAGCACGCGCCTTCCCTCCCAGTATCAAAAACTGAACGGCCCGCGGTCCGGCGCCCCAGGCGACCATTTCCTGAATGAATTCCGGCGTGCCAGGGTTTCCCACGCGCGTCTGTCGGACCAGGGAGAGTGCATAGCGAATGACATGGTCCGTCACGGGGACTTCGCGGACCAATTGTTGCAACTGCAAAATCTCGCCGGCAGACAGCACGGGCTGCACGTCGTCGGTCTGCACGGCGGTTGTCTGCCGCGCCACCTGGAACTCTTCGTCAAACGAAGGGTAATCCACAAAGACCTTGAACATAAAACGGTCCTGCTGCGCTTCGGGCAGAGGATACGTGCCTTCCTGCTCAATCGGGTTCTGGGTCGCCAGGA
>CBDUAB010000185.1:0-6635 GCA_965365045.1 uncultured Planctomycetales bacterium | reverse complement strand
CAACCGCAACCGCGGCAACACCCCAGGGTAATCTGGCGGCACCCACGTCCGGGCGCCGTTTACATCGGTGTATACGCCCGGCTATCGAAATGTCGTCCCGCCACAACCGTATTCCTCGGAGCAACCACAAGCTACGAGACGATTCAGATCACCGCTGGCGAGACCGGCCAAACCCTTCGAGTTGCGTTCGGACGACATGAATTGGCGGAACCTTCGCCGCCTGGCACGTGAAGGCACCGCGGAGCTGTATCAGGAATTGCGCCGCCATAGTGCGTCGCAAAGTTGGCAAGACTACCTGCGGACCGCCTCGATAACGGATTTACTCGGAGAAGATCAGAATGAGCCATTGACACATGAAGCTCTCGAAAAACTACAGGAGATTTTGCGGTCGTATGACGCAATGCTCAATGCGAACGATCTGCGCTCCATTCATGGTCGGCCGGGTTTTCGAAAAGTGTACGCAGCGTTGAAGGAATTAGTCAGGCCGCCGTTGGCACATCAGCGTCAGCTCGTTGCTGTCAGCGCACGCGATTTGCGGAGTGAGCTTGCGACGCTGGGCCGTAAAGGTGAAGACTGGGCGTTGTACTTGCAATTGTCATCGCCAATCTTCAAAGACGTCGATTACGATCCGGGTTCGGAATCGCGAGATGGATTCGAGCAATTGACTGAGATCATTTCGCGCTTCGACATGGTGAGCGTCGATCCGCAATTCGCACTTATTTCTGAGCTCGCTGGATTCCAAGCGACACATGCAAATCTGGTTACCTATCGAGATATGTGGCCAAATGCCGATCGTGGTGAAGTGCAGCCCAAGGATTTTGACGGTATCGAACCCATACCATTGCCGATCGAAGAACTGCCAATCCCCGCCCCTAACCAGTAGATTGCCATCGCAATCCGCGACCACTAACGCGGCAATTCAATTATGTGATGTAGTTTGGCCAGCGCATTGCGTACCGTCGTCGATCGCCAACGCACCGTCGTACGACTCAATCCTGGAGCGTGTCGGTACGAATACGTATGCCGATAATGTGGCAGCGAATGATGCGGCATCATAGGTGGATATGTAAAGCGCGTATAACCGACATTTTGCGGTACGCGAAACGGAACCGGATAGCTGGGAGCTGGCATGCCACAACGGACGGGCGGTTCTCTGCAGCCGATATATCCAGCGCCGGGCGTGAATCCGCAACACCGCTCTCCACAACGACCAAGTAGGTTGGCACCCAATCTATTACCGCAACTCGAACAAGCGTCGTTTGGGATAAACGATCCGACGGTCGATCCACTGGCCAGGCGATTCCAAAACTGACCGCCTCCGGCACCACGGTTGCCCCCGATACCACAGCCAAGACCGTCGCCACAACCAACGCCGATACCAGAGCCGACTCCAACACCGCAGCCGCCGCGGAAGCAACAGGCGCTGCCCGTACAGCAATCGCCAAGCGCATAGTCGAGTAAACGGATTGCCGGTCGGGGACGCATGGCTAGTGAACGGCCACCCAGCCCGGTGCAGCCGGTTGTGCAACCGTCGCAAGCGGCCGATAATGCCGCCCCGTAATCGGTGCATCCGTTGACGCTTTCGTAACCGCAACTCGCATCGCCTGCCGTACAGCATCCAGAGGCTGCCACGGGCTGGGGAACAAGCATCTGGTCGCCGCCGGACTCATCTTGGGCATAGGCGGCCCCATTGGCAAAGAAAAGAGTCGCTAGGCACAGGCGCCAACAACCGGTTAGCCTTGCCCGTGAAGAGATTTCCTCAAATGTTGTCACGCAACGCATCATGCAATCCTTTGCAACGGGAGCGTATGGAGCTAGAGTAGACGGCTCTACCGTGCTACCAACGTAGCGTGGCAAGACAATCTTTTTTATTGGTGGGAAATTGCGGGCCAGCCGTTGCTGCAAGACTGCACAACGCACTCGCTCGGGGTGGGTGCTGAACGGAAAAGTATTCCTTTCAACAAAACTTGCTTTATCGTAATCGGCCAGACGGATGCCATTGGCACAATCTTTATTGCTGAAACCGTGTTCAATGGCCTGCGTCCGCGGCTGAAATCGCCTGGGAGAACGGCCGTACAACCGTTATAATTCGCCCAAATTGACGCAGTTCGAGTGCGTCTGGTTTCCCATCGACTTTCCCGAAAATCCCCGTCTGTCAAAGGAGTACGACGGTTGACGGCAGTGAAGAAGAAAAAAAAGAAAGTTCGCCGACTTGTCAAGGTAAAGCGCGGGGCGAAGAAACGCGTCAAGAAAAAAGTAAGACGCAAAGTCAACGATGCCAATCGCTCCAGCAGTAACGTGACCGCCAACAAAAACGGCAAGCCCGCTGTACGCCGGCGCGCTACGGCCGAATCGATGGCGGCCGCGCAACGTGACATTTCAGTCAGCGAGTTTTTTGCCAAGAACCGGCATTTACTCGGATTTGACAACCCGCGCAAGGCGCTACTGACGACCGTCAAGGAAGCAGTCGACAACTCGATCGATGCTTGCGAGGAAGCCGCCATCTTGCCGGAAATCTGGGTACATATTCAACAAACGGGTACCAATCGTTACAAGGTCGGCGTCCAAGACAACGGACCCGGAATTGTCAAGCGACAGATTCCGCTCATCTTTGGCAAGCTGCTCTACGGCTCGAAATTTCATCGATTACGTCAAAGCCGTGGACAACAAGGTATCGGCATCAGTGCCGCCGGTATGTACGGCGTGCAGACCACCGGTAAACCGGTGAAGATCATTTCCAAGATCTCCAAGCGAAAACCCGCGCACTATTACGAGATCCAAATCGATACCAAGAAGAACAAACCTGAGATTCTGAACGGACGGGGAGAAGGTGTCGACATCCCGCCTGGTGCCAACGGGGATGCGTACATCGAAAAACATGGCATCGAATGGGTTGAGGAAAACCACGGCACACGCGTCACCATTGAAATCGAGGCCCGCTACCAACGTGGCCGCGGCAGTGTTGACGAATACCTGCAGCAGACGGCCATCGCCAATCCGCATGTCGCGCTGCATTACATGGATCCCGAAGACAACGAACGATCGTACGATCGCGCTGCCGACGCGTTGCCCAAGGAACCCAAAGAAATCAAACCGCATCCATACGGCGTCGAATTGGGCCGGCTCGCCGCGATGTTAAAGGAAACGAAGGAACCCACGCTGTCGTCTTTTTTGACGAGTAGCTTTTCGCGGGTTAGTTCATCGATTGCTCGCAAGATCTGCAATACAGCCAAATTGAGCACGCGCGCCCGCACGACACGCATCGGCCAGCGTGAAGCCGACTCGTTGTACCAAGCCATCCAAGCAACCAAAATATCGAACCCGTCGACCGACTGCATCTGCCCGATTGGCGAGGAGCTGATCCTCAAGGGACTTCATCAGGTCGTACCTGGCGAGTTCTACACGGCCGATACGCGGCCTCCATCGGTTTATCGGGGCAATCCATTTCAAGTGGAGGTTGGCCTGGTATATGGCGGTGAAGCGCCGACCAAGCGTATGACGCGCGAGTTGCTCGAAGAGCTGGTCGAAGAAACCGACGCGCGGACAATTCGCCAGTTCTTGATCAACACGTTCAATTCGATTGGCACTGATGGCGCCGATAAGATCATCAAGAGTTCTGGCCTCGGCACACGTCAATCGCCGTCACGGCTCAAACCCAAGGAAGTCGCGACACTACTACACGCGATGCAGAACGTGAACATTTCTGAAGGCCAATCGATGGAAATCATTCGGTTCGCGAATCGCGTGCCTCTGCAGTTCCAACACAGTGCCTGCGCGATTACGCAGACGGTGTTGCAAACCAATTGGCGAAGTTACGGCCTGGCCCAATCACGCGGCTCGTTGCCCAAAGGTCCGGTCACCCTGATGGTGCATGTCGCCAGCGTCTGGGTACCGTTCACGAGCGAATCGAAAGAAGCTGTCGCTCACTATCCGGAAATTCAAAAGGAACTTCGACTCGGTCTTCAGGCAGTCGGTCGCAAGCTGGGCATGTTTATGCGCCGCAGAAATCGCATGAAACAGCAATCCGATCGGCGCAACATTTTCTTGCGGTACCTGGGCGAAGTCGCCAACGCGGTGAGCGGCATCAGCGCGTACGACCGACAGACGCTCTACGATCAATTGGTAAATGTTGCCACGCTACAAACGGCGGACGCGGATGTGACGCTTGACGACCGTGGTCGCCCGATCCAAGAATCCAACAACGATTTTGAAGACAACGTGGACTTCGGAAACAACGTGTTGATCGTTGACCCCGAGGAACAAATGGCAGCCATCCGTCGGGCGGCAGCCGACAACGATACAGTCGACAATGATACAGTCGACAACGACGCAACTAACGACGATGCAGCTGAATAGCCAGTCCACGTCGGCATTGTCAACGAGTTCTTCGCGACGAGTTCTTCGCGACGTTGCTCAGCAATCCGGTCCGTGAAAAAAGCTAGGATACTCGAACATGGCCAAGCGCAAGATGACTCCGCGAAAGAAAACAGTGTCTTCCGAGACAAGCCAGGGAGCGCCAACAACCGTCCATCGCAAGAAGAAGCATTCACCGCGCGACAAGAAGACTCTCGACGCCATCACCACACTGGCAAATGGTGTCGTAACGGCAACGAAGAAAAAACGCGACCCACACGTCGATATTCCGTCACGAACCCTGTCCAACGTACATTACAGTGCCCGCAAACGCATTATCGAGATGGGCAAGAACACAAATCGGCGGCAACTGTTTAATCTCTCCCAAGCCAAAGCCTATATGCAAACGATGCTCATAGCCAATGGCTGTAAGGAACTAATCGAAGAAGACGTAACCACGAGCATTCGTGGCCTTTACTACAAGCTCAAACACACGATTCACGGCACGAACGAAAACACTTTCGATGATCAAGCCGAAAGCGATCCGATCATCGAAGACGTCGAGGTGCTGATCAATTCGTTGCGCGAAGAACTGCATCTGTTTGCACAAAAACGCGGCGATCTGGTGGGTGACATCACGATCGTGGATTCAGGGGGCGCGCGAACGTGCGAAGTCGACTGTTCGAACATGGGTATGGGCGGTTATGGCATTCCGTCAATCGTCGAGCCAGAAGTTATCAAGTTTAAGAACTGCAAAGCAAAGTTCGTATTGCATGTCGAAAAAGCTGCTGTCTGGCAACGCTTTAACGAAGACGACTTTTGGCGAAAACACAACTGTTTGTTAACCCACGGATCCGGGCAACCGACACGAGGTGTGCGGCGATTACTTTATCGCTTGAACAATGAACTCAAACTGCCAGTTTATTGTTTGCTCGATAACGACCCGTGGGGATACTACATCTACAGCGTTATCAAACAGGGTTCCATCAACCTGGCATACGAATCAAAGCGGATGGCGATACCCGAAGCTCGCTACCTGGGCGTACGCAGCATCGACCTCGAGCGTTGTGGGTTGGATCCCAAGGCGAGCACCATCGCACTGAAGGATACTGACCGCAAGCGGGCCAAGCAGATCGCCAAATATCCTTGGTTTGCCAAGAAAAAACCATGGCAAAGGGAAATCGACAAGATGATCAAGAACGACTTCAAAATAGAAGTCGAAGGTCTGATCACCAAGGGCATTCGGTATGTCAGCGAAGAGTATGTCCCGGAACGGCTGAAGAAGAAAGACTGGCTGGATTAACAAGGCGATCAGGACGCGTTTGGCTATCCATGTAAACGACCGTAGTCTAAGATAGCTTGAAATGGCTTGCTAGCCGTTCGTGTCATTGCAAGTTCTTTAGCAAGCTCTTTTCCGCCTCGGCAATGTCATGACGAGAACCCGCGATCAAGTCCTTGACGCCATACACGAACGTCGTGAGCTCCTGCGGCGGTTGGGCGTACGGCGATTGGGTCTGTTCGGTTCTATAGCCCGAGACGAAGCAACGGACAACAGTGATTTGGACTTTGTTGTCGATTTGGACCCGAAGACATTTGACACATACACGGACGTTAAGTTTTTTTTGGAAGACTTGTTCGGCTGCAAAGTAGACCTCGTGTTGACGGATGCAATTAAGCCGCAGTTGCGCGCAGCCATCCTTCAGGATATGGTTGATGCCCCGGGATTTTAGGATTGCGCTGCAGGAAGTACTTGATGCAATTGCTAAAGTGCGCCGCTACACCGAGAACTTGAGCTTCGAACAGTTCTCTGTGGACGAAAAAACAATCGACGCTGTAGTCCGCAACTTGGAAATCATCGGGGAAGCCGCCAAGACGGTGCCCGATGATGTTCGTGCGCTTCATCCTGAAATTGAGTGGCGACGAATAGCCGGTTTGCGTGATATCTTGATTCACGCGTATTTCCATGTCGATCTTGTCATTGTTTGGGACATTGTCCAAAACAAAGTCGACGATCTGGCCAAGAAAGTGGCCGCGATCTTAACGGACTGAAATTACGAATGCAGGAACCAGGGCGCATTCGGACGACCAACTCTACCGGGTCTCTACGCCCGCCGTTCCGGCATGTGCTGCGAGTAGATACCGAATTCGCGATTCTGCCGGAACGGCGCTCGCGTAGCACGTCACGGATTGGACAGCGGGTCGCTCGCTTGTTTCGGCGGCTGTTGATTCATCGGCGCGCGTCAAATTGGCAAAACGACGCTCGCTAGACAACTGGCAAGACG
>CBDUAB010000184.1:0-6662 GCA_965365045.1 uncultured Planctomycetales bacterium | reverse complement strand
CGGACTTTGCCGATACTTCATCCTCTTCGATCAGGTTTTGTTCGTTCGCGTTGGTCCAAGGATGTTCGCTGGGGCTATCTCGAAATACAAACCAGAATCCAATCGCGTAAAATACACCGACGCTGGCTATGACGAAAAGCGAAGCCTGCCAAGTCAATCCGACAGACGTCATGAGTAACGTGCCGATGATGAACGGCGCAACCGCTCCACCAGCACGACCGGAAAACGATGCAACGACGCCTTGAAGCGAAGTTCGGATCTTCAAGGGGAACCAATTCTTTGTGACCTTTCCCAAGCTCGGATAACAAGGCGCTTGTGTGATGCCAAATGTCAACCGAATTCCGAGCAATCCCCAGAAACGACCTGTCAGCGTTGGTCCGATCATGACGATCGACCAGAGCACCATGGCGACAGGAATGATCGCTCGTGGACCGAATACATCACCTGCCCAACCGCCGGGAAACTGACCGAGCGCATAAGTCAGATTGAATGCGGCATCCAGCCACCCCATTTCCTGGTCCGTCAGGTTATATTCGACTTTCAAATAAGGCCGCGTCGCACCCCATGCGTATCGGTGGAAATAAGTAAGAAAACTCGCGAAACTTGCTAGAGCGAAAACAAGCCAGCGCGTGTTCGTGGGAATTCCGAGACGGTGCTCCGTTGACGGACCGTTGCTGTCATTCGACGATGGCGAGTTGATGTTTTTCATATTAACGGGACCGCGCCACTTTGTGTTTTGGAATAATGCGAAAGGAACGTTGTGGATAATTCAAACGCTCAAGCCGAACAAATGCTGCGAGACGTGATGCAATCGGTAAACGAGTATTACAAAGAACGTGGGATCTTTCAGGATCGATTTGGATTTGGCGAAAAACCGGCCATTGTCGTTGTTGATTTTGCATACGGCTGGACGGATGACCAATACGCGGGCGGTAGCCGGCGGCTGGACGATCCCGTGCAAAACACTCAAAAGCTCCTGGAGACCGCTCGGCCGCGCAAAGTACCAATCATCTACACGACGAGTCCGAATCGGCCTCAAGGAGGCGATCAACCGTTCAAATCGGCTGCCGATTTTTCGTCCAACTATCGAAAGTGGGACGAAAGAGCATGTCAGATCGATGATCGAGTTACTCCGCGGCCGGCAGATCTAATCTTAGAAAAAGAAAACGCCAGCGCTTTCTTTGGAACACATTTGGCCGCCTATTTGATTCAACATCAAGTCGACACGCTTTTAATCGCCGGCTGTAGCACAAGTGCATGTATACGAGCGACCGCGACTGACGCGAAAAGCTTTCGCTTTCGACCGATTGTTATTCGCGAGTGTGTTGGAGATCGTTCAGCGATTGCTCATGTCTGGACGTTATTTGATATTCAATCTCGATTTGCCGACGTTGTCCCGATTGGTGAAGTCATGGCATATCTTGCGAAATCGTGACCTCCGAGCTTTCTTTGTCGGCAATTCAATGTGAGTATCGGTAATCGAGATCGAACTTAATCGGACAACGCCACTTGTGTCATCCTGAGGGAGCCTTAGCGACCGAAGGATCTGCCAAACATGCCAGCTTTGCCATACGCGAATTAATCCAGTCATGCGGTTCAGACGCTGTTGGCAGATCCTTCGGTCGCTGTCGCTCTCTCAGGATGACATCTGACCTTTAGAGACTCACAAGTCGTGACAACCGTCATTGGGACCGTCATCACCGTGGGATGTCTTTCTCTAGCAGCAAGGCGCGGACAAACATCACGGGCGGTGATCCAAAGGAGAGCACCCTGTCGTGATAGGCTTTAAGCCGAAAATCCTCGCCCCAGGTAGCTTTCGTCTCACGATGCAGGTCGACGTGTTCCAGATAGCCGACGAAATAGGTGGCGAGTTGTGCCGAAGTCAACTGTGCGCGGACCCACTTCGCGGCCGCCTCACGCTCTTCTTGGAAAGTGTCCTCAATCATCAGCCGCATGGCTTCATCGCGCGACATGTTTTGGGTGTGGATCGCCTGATCAATGATCGCGTTGGCGATGCCACGCAGATACCACTTTAATGCGATGAGTTGCATAAGCGGATCGTTATCGAGGAAGCCTTGCTCGGCCATCATCTGTTCGGTGTACACAGCCCAACCCTCGATGAACGTGCCGGAAGTGAGCACGCCGCGGAGTCTACCCTGATAACGATTAGAATGGGCGAGCTGAAGAAAATGCCCTGGCATTGCTTCATGAATAGTCAGATTGTGGACGCTGCGCACGTTGTATTCCCTCAGGAATGACCGAACTTGTCGCGTGGTCCAGTCTTTAGGAAGAGGAGCCACGGCGTAGAACGTCTTTTGACCCACGTCCAAAGGTCCGGGAGAATCACAATACGCTAGGGACACTCCCCGCCGGAACTCGGGCATGACGATAATCTCGACGGGGTCTGGCGGAATCGTCACCAAGTCCTTCTCTCGCACAAAGTCTGTTGCGAGTTTCAATGAGGCCTTCGCGGCTTCCACGATCTGATCAGCCTCGGGCGTTTCGAGGTACGCGATGTCTAACGCCGCGCGAATGATTGCCTGCTTGTATGCGCGCGACGGACTCTCTGGGAACTCCGTGAATGCGTATGATTGCGCGTAGACTTCTTTGGCGATTTTGTACATCTGGTCCCGCACACGCCGCAGCTCACGTTCGGCCCGGTGTCGTACTTGCTCACGCGACAGCGGTGTATGTAGTGTGAAGGCCAGCTTTTGATCGTATAGCTCTCTTCCGATCCTGAAGTTGCCACCGGCGTTGGGCACTAGCTCCTTCTCCAACCACTTCTGGTGCTGCTCGATTGCGCCTTTCGCCTTTGTCATTGCCGTTTCCAAGCGGTGCCGCTCGTCGTCTGGCAAGATGGCAAGATGAGGGCGGACCATGTTATCTAGAGTCGTTAGAACGCCTCGATTCTGCTTAGTTGCTGTTTTCGCGTGAGCATGCGGTACGCGTGCTGGTTCGAGAGTTTTCCGTACCTGGTCCAGCAGACGGGGAAACTGTTCCAGTCGGGAAGCCACGTGATTCAGTCGCTCGCGTAGCGGTGCAAACTCGCGCGCCAGCAGTCCGTACACGGCGCCACCTGACAGCCGCGTGTAGTTTAATGGATTCCAGGCCCATTCCTGCAGCCGCTCAAGCCGCCAAAGTTTGGCGCGAAGATGGTGGTCGAGAAGTGAGAAATCGACCTGACTGGCGGGAGACAGTTGCGCGCGATCGATTGGACTCAGCTCCGTGAGATATTTGCGACAAAACGTCGCCTCCTTGCCGCGGGCCTCGGCGCTGACATCGTCCAGTTGGCCATCATAGCGGTGATCGCCGAGCATAGTCGCCGAAACGGGCGATAATGCGGGAAACTCGCGGACGTAGCGCTCCGCGAGTTCATCGAATTGCTCGTCCATCGATTCGCACTGCCCGGCGGACGAGAGCGTTGCGGCAAGACAAAACGCTACGAGCAGAACGAACTTGCGGAACATGATGTGGCCTATTTTGTTTGGTGTCGCGAGATGACAATCAGGAATAAGACTTCGCCGTTAGCCGCCACCATGATAGAACATGATGCCACATGAACGCCATCATCACCGATCCGACGGCACTGCTGGTCTTCTTCGCTGGTTTCGTGGGTCTCGTATTCCTCGCGGCACGGTCTCCGGCGTTGAAGCCATTGTTTAAGTACGTACCGCCCATTGTATGGATCTATGTGCTGCCCGTCATAGGTACGACACTCGGCCTGACGCCCGCTTCATCCCCGCTGTACGACTGGTTCAGCGCTCAGATGATGCCTTTTGCACTGCTGCTCCTGACGTTATCAACAGACCTGAAGTCGATCGCCAAACTCGGCCCCATGGCCACGAAAATGTTATTGGCGGGGACGGCCGGCATTGTCCTTGGCGGACCGCTGGCGCTAGCCATCTTTCAGCCTTTCCTGGGCCCCGAAATCTGGAAAGGTTTGGCGTCGCTCTCCGGCTCATGGATAGGTGGGATCGGCAACATGTTGGCGATCAAAGAAGGCGTGCGATGCCCTGAAGACGTCTTTGCGCCGATGATCATTGTCGATTCCGTGGTAGGATACGGCTGGATGACACTTGTCATTGCCTTCAGCGGCTACCAGGACTCGGTCGACCGTTTCAACCGGGCGAACCGCACTGTGATCGACGAATTGAACGCACGACTTGCGTCCTACGAAGAGGCGAATGCTCGCCCCCTGACACTACACTCGTTTGGCATGATGGTGGGCCTCGGCTTGGTTGGGAGTTGGCTGTGCATGCGAGCTGGCGAGGTGATACCGGAGTGGGGGTCGGTTTTTTCTCATTACACTTACGGGATTCTGCTTGTCGTGATCGTGGGACTTGTGCTTTCTTTCACGCCGGCGCGGCGTCTGGAGCATGAGGGAGTATCGTCGGTCGGTTATGGAGCATTGTACTTGATGGTGGCCACGATGGGTGCCGGCGGTGATCTAGCAGCGGTCCTACAAGCTCCCCTCGTATTCTTCGTGGGCGTGGTTTGGATCAGTTTTCACGTGATCTGCATGTTAGTTGCCATGCGCTGGCTGCGCGCACCCGTTTTCTTATTCGCAACCGGCAGCATGGGAAACGTGGGCGGCGTGGTTTCGACACCGATTGTCGCGGGCGTTTACCAACGAGGCTTACCGGCGGTCGGAATCCTGATGGGAGTATTGGGAAACCTGATCGGTACACCCGCGGGCCTGCTCTGTGCTCAACTGATGTCCTGGGTTGCACGCGCCTATCACGGCGACGCGGCGATGTGATAAGTGCCGTGATTCTGAGACGTCCGAGACACACTAGCCCGACGCGCGAGCGAGGGACACGACCAAGTCGCCCTCAATCATCCTTAACGGCGTTGCCAAGCAGGGGTGCCAAACCAGTCGTGCATCTCTTTCTCAAAGGCGGCAACAACCTCCAGTGGTTCGAGGATGTGACCACGATCGCCCGTTTCGATGATCCACGTATCGAGTGCCGCTTGCATCCGCACAAGTGCGTCGCGATGAGCCGGATCGTCGGAATTGCTGAGGTTTTTGATCTCGTACGGATCCTCCCGTGTGTCGAAAAGAAACTCCTTGGGAAACGGTTGCATCAGATCCGCGGGTGGTCCGCTCAGTTCTCCCTTGGCAAGCAACTGTCGCATCAGAAGTTTTACAGGGAAACACTTTTCCTTGTACCGATTGAGCGTTGTGAATCCAGATCCGGGTGTGAAGTTACGGATGTAATGATACCGCGCATCGCGTACCGAACGTTGCCGCACAACTGTTTCGTCGATTCGGTCACGGGCACTGAATGCGTACGTACGGGGTGGATCGGTCGGGCCGTTCAGGAATACGCGGCTTTGCATCGTCGACGGAGGCTCAATGCCGGCGATCGAAAGCGTTGTCGCCGTCAGGTCGATGAGGCTGATGACCTGATCGCTGACCGTGCCTTGAGCGAAGCCATCGGGGGCGTCGAAGTTCTTTGGCCAGTGGATGACCAGTGGCACATGTAGTCCGCTGTCGAAGCACCAATGGATTCCGCGGGCCTCGAGCCGGCCGTTGTCCGCGAAGAAGATAATGACAGTGTTGTCCGCAACTCCGTCTCGTTCGAGTTGGTCGAGGATCCACCCAATGCGAACATCCATACCAGAGGCGGAATTGAGATATCTTGCCCATTCCTCTCGGACGATGGGATGATCGGGGTAGTAGGGTGGAGGCGTTACGTTTTCGGGCGTCGCCACCTTTGGATGCCACTCCTCGCCGACCCACAAAACTCGAGGTTTCTCCGCGGACTTGCGATCGTAGATATCGTATTCGGCTTCGGGCATATTGATCTGGGCGAAGAACGGCTGTCGATTCGTGAGCCGTGACCAGTCGTCGGTGTCATACAACTTACCTTCATTGACGAAGTTGAGATCCAGCTTTCCGGTGCCTACTTCGTGCACACCCATCCGTTTGAGATTGGCCGTCGTGTAGCCGGCATCCCGCAGCCAATGGGTGAGTGGTCGGACTCCACCCGGCAGGCGATAGTCGTCGTCTCGGTGTGAGCGCATGTTATGCATGTCGGTCGTCGTCGCATACATTCCCGTCATGAAAGCCGACCGACTTGGTGCACAAACGGGAGACGTCGAGAAGACATTCGTGAATCGCATGCCATGCGCCGCAAGTCGATCGACGTTCGGAGTACGAACGTTCTTCGCACCGTAACAGCCGAAGTCAAGATCGAAGTTTTCGCCGACAATCCAGAGGATGTTAGGACATTTCTTCGCTGGCCCGTCGGCGATCACCCGCGGCTGCAGACCGAGGATCAGCACTAGGAAAATCAGCGTGTCAATTGTGGTGACAAGTTTTCTGTGCATGTGGGCTTCCTGAATCGCCGAGTTTCGTTGGAGGATGTTCTCGCTTTGACCGGAGTGTAACATGTCAGGCGACCCGAGTCCTTAGAGCGTGTTTTACACGTTTTAGGATGGCGCTCGGCGCGCACGAGCTGATGATGCAAATCCCGTTCATTTTCCGCCGTCCGGGCCGTATTGCCGTCGGCAAGACCAGCGACCTATTTTAGAAGCTGTTGAAGCTTGGTCAGCGGTTCGTGATCATCTTTCAGAGCGCACGCATGAATCCAAGAAATCTTGAGATCACGGTAGATTACGTGATATTGTGCGTGCGCACGAGTGTGTTATGGGCGGAG
>CBDUAB010000183.1:0-6666 GCA_965365045.1 uncultured Planctomycetales bacterium | reverse complement strand
TTTCCTTATCGGAACCGATTCGCACGCAAGTCAGCAATCCGCCGGCGACTTTTCCGTTTGTCATCACTTATTATTTTGAGCGTGAATTTGAACTTACAAACGATCCCAATACCGACAACCTGGAAGTCGCCATCAGCCATTTCATAGACGATGGAGCCGTCTTTTACGTCAATGGGAGCGAGTTTTCGCGTGTCAACATGACATCCGGGCCGTTCGATGCGTCGACGTTTGCCGCCTCCAGCACTGGCAATGCAGCCAAGAGCGAACCGGTTGTGATTCCGCGGGAACTGTTGGTCCAGGGCACAAATCGAATCTCGGTCGAAGTGCATCAGGGCTCGGCGTCCAGCAGCGATGTCATATTCGGCGCGGAGATCATCCAACGGCAGATCATTACCCCGTTCGTTCCTGGAATTCCCTTTACCGAGTCCGCTGAGGAGTGGATCGAGCTGTACAATCGCAGCTCGACACGTACGGTCGAGCTGACCGGCTGGAGCCTGGATGACGCCGTGGATTTCGAGTTTCCGCCCAATACGACGATCGACCCCGGTCAATATTTGTTGGTAGCGCGCGATGCTGACGAGCTGCGTGGGAAATACCCAGCGTTGACAAATATAGTGGGCCAGTACGACGGGAGGCTGTCCAACACGAATGAAACCATTCGGCTGTTGGATGCGATCGGCAATCCTGCCGACACGGTCGAGTACTTCGATCAAGGTCGCTGGCCGGACCGAGCCGACGGTGGCGGATCAAGCCTGGAGCTGCGCGATCCGTTCGCGGACAACAACAAACCGGAATCATGGGCCGCCAGTGACGAAACGGGAGATACTGGTTGGCAGACAATCACGTACCGTGGAGTTGGAGGTTCGGACGGATTTAGTAACGGTGTGACAAACCGGTTCCACGAGTTCATTCTTGGCATGCTGGACGCGGGTGAAGTACTCATTGACGACATTTCAGTCCTCGAAGATCCCGCCGGCGCGGCGATCGAACGCATTCAAAATGGTACTTTTGAGTCCGATTCGCTGGGAACCGAACCCGACACGTGGCGGATCAACGGCAATCACAGCGGCGTGGTCGCCCTCGATCCCATGGATGCTGGAAATCAAGTGCTGCATTTGGTCGCCACGGGCGTTTGGGAAGATCGCTACAACCATGCCGAGACGACATTCGTCGACAATGCATCGATTCGAGAAAACGTCGAATACGAGATTTCTTTGCGGGCAAAATGGCTGAGCGGATCGAATCAATTGAACAGCCATCTGTACTTCAACCGACTTGCGCGGACAACATTGCTCGAGCGAACGGACGAATCGGGCACACCAGGCGGCGGCAATTCGATTGGCGTTGCGAACATTGGTCCTACGTACGAGGGACTAGCGCATTTCCCCGTCATTCCCAATGCGAATCAGCCTGTGACGGTGTCGGTTAATGTCGAGGATCCCGATGGCGTGGACATGTTGACCTTGTGGTACAAGGTCGACAACGGCGACTTTCAGAGTGTTGCGATGAACGAACTGGCGGACGGCACTTATCAGGGCCTCATTCCCGGTCAGGGCTCGTCGCGTATCGTTCAATTCTATGTCCAGGGTGTCGATGCACTCGGCTCGTCGTCTTTCTTCCCGGCTGACGGGCCTGATTCGCGGGCGTTGTACAAAGTTCAGGACGGACAAGCGGCGAGCGGAGGCTTGCACAACTTTCGCATTGTGATGACGCCCGCCGATACAACGCTGTTGCACGAACCGACCAACACGATGTCCAACCAACGATTGGGTACGACGATCATTTACAACGAATCAGAAGTGTTTTATGGCGCGGGCGTGCGGCTCAAGGGCTCCAACGCGGGACGCAATAACACGGCCTTTCTGAGCTTCAACGTTGCCTTTGACTCGATGCAGCTATTTCGTGGCGTCCATGATTCGGTGGCCATCGATCGGTCCGGGCGCAGCGGCCCGACTCCGCAAACGCAGGACGAGATCCTTATCAAGCACATCGCGAATCATGCTGGCAATGTTCCGCACATGTTCGACGACCTGGTCCGGGTCATCGCGCCAAATCAATCGCACACCAGGACCGCGCTGTTAATGATGGCGCGCTATGGCGATGAGTTTTTGGATTCCCAATATGAAGATGGTGCGGACGGTACGGTCTTCAAACTAGACATTGCCTACGTACCCAACGGCACGACCAACGGTGCTGCCGAAAGTCCCAAGCTGCAATTTCCTTATTCCCATCCGCAACCGACGAAGGATTTACAAGATTTGGGAGATGACAAGGAATCGTACCGCGCGCATATCTTGATCCGGAACAATCGTGATGCCGACGACTTTCGTGGCATCATCGCCGCATCTCAAGTGCTGAGCCTTAGTGGCAGCGAGCTGGCCGCGGCCGCCGCGGAGGTCATCGACATCGACCAATGGGCCCGGGTTTTTGCGGTGCAATCGCTGACGGGGGCAGCGGATGTCTATACACGCGGCGGTCTCCATCACAACATCAATTTCTATGTTCGGCCCAGTGACAATCGGGTGCTGGCGCTGCCTTGGGATTGGGATTTTGCCTTTACTGGCAGTACGAGCCAGGCGCTTATCGGCGGCACGGGGAATGGTGGCAAACTGATGACGCTGCCAGGCGTGAGCCGTCTGGTCCATGGTCACATGCTGGACATTATCAATTCGACTTTTAATAACGCGTACATGGACCGCTGGATCGACCATTACGGTGCGGTCGCCGGCCAGAATCTTGGTCCGATCAAAGGCTATATTTCGGCACGACGCGATTTTGTTCTGAGTCGACTTCCCGAACAAACTCCATTCGAGATCACCACAAACGGGGGAGAAGATCTAACGGTCGTCGCGCGATCAATTGAGTTGTCCGGTCGCGGTTGGATTGACGTGCGAGAAATCCAGTTGGCCGGTACCGGAGAGCCGCTCCAAGTCGAGTGGATCGACGACGAGAATTGGCGAATTAACTTACCGCTTTCCGATGGCGCGAACGTGATCAATCTCAGCGCCATTGGCCACCGGGGTCAGCTTGTCGGAAGCGATAGTATCGTCATTACGAGTTTCATTGCTAATCCTGTCAGCGAGTCTTTGCGGATCACGGAGATCAATTACAACCCAGCCGCACCCACGGATACCGAAACGGAGCAAAACGCGGATCTGGACGACGACGATTTCGAATTTATTGAGCTGCAAAATGTTGGAGACAACACGATCAACCTTACGGGCGTGCATTTTGTTGACGGCATTGATTTCACATTTGATTCCGTTGATTTGGTCGCGGGTGAACGAATCGTATTGGTGAAAGATCTTCCGGCGTTTCAGCTTCGCTATGGAACAGAAATCAGTGTCACCGGCGAGTATTCGGGTAGCTTAAGTGACGGAGGTGAGCGAATCTCCCTCGTCGCGGTCGACGGAACGTCGATCTTGGATTTTTCATATAGCGACGACAATCCTTGGCCGGAGCGCGCCGACGGCACGGGCGGTTCGTTGAGGATGATCGACGCGGCGGGAACGCCGGCTGACCAGTACGGCAAGTACTACCGATGGCGCGGCAGTACCGAGTTCGGTGGCTCGCCCGGCTCGGCTGGTATGGGACCAATTGGCGTTGTCGTCAACGAAGTCTTGTCACACACCGACCCGCCCGTGACACAATCCGACTCAATCGAATTGTTCAACGCCATTGACAGCCCGATCCAGATTGGCGGATGGTTCTTGAGCGATTCGGCGAACCGTTTATTGAAATTTCAAATACCGGCGAGAACGACGCTGAGAGCTGGCCAGTACATTACATTTGACGAGAATGACTTCAATCCGACTCCGCTGGATCCTGGCCCCAACGACTTCGCGCTCAGCGGTGCACATGGCGACGATGTTTGGCTGGTCGTTCCAAATGACGTAGGCGGAGTTGCGTCGTTCGTTGATGAAGTTCACTTTGGTGCAGCGGCCAACGGTGAATCATTCGGTCGGGTGCCCGATGCAACGGGGCTGCTTGCTCCCAACAGTCGTATGACGCTTGGGTGTGGCAATAGCCAAGCACGCGTAGGTCCAGTCATCATTAGTGAAATCCACTACTCTCCAGGCGAACCGATTCCGGCAGCCGCGGCGTTGGGCGTGACCAGAGATGACCTGCAGTTTATCGAAGTGTTTAACCCGACGTCGGAGCTCGTTGATCTGACCGGCTGGCGCATCCGCGGTGGAATTCAATACGATTTTCCGGCTATGACCGTGTTGGGATCGAATCCATTGATACTGGTGTCGTTCGACCCCACGAGCGCAGCCAACACAGACCTATTAGACGGTTTTGCACTGCATCACGGCATCGGCACTAATCATGTAAAGGGAGGATATTCCGGGCGGCTGTCCAGCGCCGGAGAACTTGTCGAGCTGCAGCGGCCAGACCAGCCGCCGCTTGATGAGCCCGGCTTCACCCCTTATTTGGTCGAAGATAGTGTGCTGTATGACACGGTCACTCCATGGCCGGTCGGCGACCCGATTGCCGGGATAGACCGCATCGCGCCCGTGTTCTATGGCAGTGCTGAAACAAGTTGGCGGGCGAGTATGGGCACGCCGGGCTCAATCGATTTTACAGATGCTGTCACCGGCGATTTAACGGGCGACGGCGACGTAAACGATTCGGATATCGACGCCTTGTATAATGCGATCGCGCGCGGAAGCAACGTGGAGTATTTCGATCTGAATGGCAGCTCAGCCGTCGATCAAGCTGACGTCACGTTCCTGGTTCAAAGTATTCTTCAGGCATTTATGGGTGACGCCAATTTGGATGGCCAAGTGAATGCGGTAGACTTGAATCAAGTTGGACTGAACTGGCAAGCGACGCATTGCGTCGGTTGGGAGACCGGCGATTTTACGGGGGATGGCAAAGTCAACGCTGCCGACTTGAATTTGCTTGGAATCAACTGGCGAAATGTTGTTGTGCTCGCTGCTGACGAAGCGACCGGCCCACGAGTTCCGAGAGCGCCATTGGTAGTTGCGTTGGAAAGGCCAGTTGCGGCGGTTGACGCTGTGTTTGCGCGAGAGTCGGCGACGCAATCATTTTCGGAATTGGCGCGCGAGCCGCTGCCGACTTCACCTCACGCTTTTGACATCCGCGGCATCGACGAATTGAGTATTGTGCAAAAGCGTCTTCTGAGAGACCGGCAATTGAAACAGCGATCAGCGCAAGAATCTCGTCTCAGATACCTCTCAGCAGAGGCAAACGCCGATGATCAACGTTTCGAAGACGAAATCGATCAAGTGTTTGCAGGCGCTGAGATAAATGGCGTTTTGGCCATCGGGCTACGAGGCCGGATTTCATAAGGAGGTACAGATGCCAGCTTTCCGTGGCATCTTAGCCCCATATGCGCCAAATATTAATAGCCCAAAAACAAAAAATAGTTGAAGTGCTGGTAATCCACGACAAAGGCATTAGGATAGGGATTACCGTTTTAAGTAATTAGGCAACGAACTGGCGAGAAAGCCAACGTAAAGAGCACGACAGATTCTTTCATGAGCATGCTTTGGCAGGCGCAGGAAAGATGTCCGTCGTGCTCTTTTTTTGTTAACGCACCCCTGAGTATCCCTGGCATCAAATTACGAGTGACATAATGAGACTGAAATCCATTGCTCTTGTTTCTGTTTGTGGGTTGTTTTTCTTCGCGACCCTGATTCGGCCCGTGACTGCCCAGACAGTTTTTCATTACAGCTATTCCAGCGCCACCGCGTTGCCAGTTATACAGGACCAAAGTGTCGCTGGAAATGACGCGACGGCCGGTGTGCTGGCCGCACTGTCCACTGATGTTCCGACGGTTGGCGTTCCGGCCGGATCGGGAGATAGGTCGTTTGACTCGTCGGATCCCAACGCCGTAAATGGGAACGAAGCCGGTGCGTTCACAGATGCCAATTCGCTTCTAGACAATGATCTCATCGAAGCGGCTGGCGGTTTCACGTATGAAACTTGGTTTAAGTGGAACGGTGGCGGCGCCGTAAACTCGATCATCGACTATGCCGGTACCGACAAGTTCGTAATTGACCAGCGCCAGGGCGCCACAACAACGCTGGCAATGAGATTGGACCCGAATGATCTGGCGATTGGTGACGCTGTAGCCGGCCAGTGGCAGTATGTCGCCTTCGTATTTGATTCCAGCGGAAATTCGCAGGTCGACGATACGATCACCGGAAATGCGACGGCATATCTCGACAGTCTTGACCCGATTCCTCTCGGCGAGATTACCAAGTCGGCCTTTGGTGATTCACTTGTCCGCCCAATTGGTGTCGGCCAGCATCCGATTGGATTCGACCTCGACTATTTCGACGGCTCCGTCTACGAGACGCGAGTCAGTCTAGGTGCGTTGGGGTCGAGTGAACTGCTGTTCGTCCCCGAACCGTCGTCATGTGTTATTTTGGTGCTGGGTCTTGCCGCACTATTGTCACTTGGCACGCGTCATCGAAAAAGCTGATTGGCTCCGGCACCGCCATCAAGGCTTTTGTGCGCCACCAACGATGTCGTTCGCGTGAACTCCCACGTCGCTGTCGGTGCCCAATGAGCCTCTTGCCGCGGTCGCCCCATCCGGCCATTTGATCAGCAACCGTTGAATTTGGTCCGCCACGCCCAGACCAAAATGAACGGCTGGTGCATGCTGTGAGGAAAATGAATCACCGTTGACGATGC